>CATXZX010000121.1 GCA_958404085.1 uncultured Prevotellaceae bacterium
AGCAGTTGAGCCATACTTTCATATCTTTACTAACTTTTATCGGACAGCAATAATTTTAAAACAGCGGCCCTCCATTTGAAAATATCAGGGCGAAAATAAACACGACAACTCACCCTTGCTTAAGCAAAGGACATAAGCTGTAAACGGGAATCGATTAAAAACTCATATTCAACCCTAAAGAAAACCACTCGTAAAACTGGAAATAGGATTTTCCTTTTTTCCGATTTACCGAATCGTCAAATCGCGGTTCTACAAAAAGGGTCGTAGCAAGATACTTATTGATGGACATACTGAATGTGTTCTCCCAATCGATCTGAGCCAAATCGTAATCGGTAAAATAATAGATATGCCCTTTCCATTGTACATTCTTTATGACCTTCCAGGTGTAGTCGATGGTTACGTTCGAACCATAGGTATAACGCGAATGGTGGTTTGCTCGAAGACCAAACGACGTAACCAAACTCTTACGGTCAACATATTTGAAACGACAGGCAAACGGAGAAATATTGGCCGAAATATTGAAATTTTTCACATTCAACTTATAATCCATACCTACAGACACCGTAGACTCAAATGGAGACATGAAATCCGAATAAACCTTCCGGTCATTGTTACGATACGAGGGATGAAACTGCGTCCAACTCTGCAACAAAATAGTATAGTACCACAATTTGGTTGCACGCAAACCTAATTTATTGGTCAGACGCAAAAGATCCGAATTCGTCTTGTAGCGATGTATTTTATCGCTTTTAGATGACTGAAAGCCTAACCTCATTTCCAACGTATTCTCGAACAGGATTTTTCGCTTGTTGTTATAATTAGCCCGTATGGTGGCAGTCGCCAGAAAAGAATTGTTATCTTCACCACCTTTATACCAGTTGTCGGAAAAATAATTCTGTCTGAAACTTAACGAATAAGATCCACTCACCTTCCAGAAGTTAGGCCTGTATACATAAATGTCCAGTTCATTATTGCTGATACCCGTATCGACTTTTTTCTCTTCCTTTTTGGTTAGTTCGACATCGGGTTTGACCTCATACGTTTCCTTGCGCAGGCTTTCCGTATTCTTGATTTCACGTTCTGTTTCGGATATGAGTGACGGATTCTGAACATAAAGACGGCTGAAGAAATGGTCTACATATTCCTGCAAATCAATCTTCGCATCATAAAATCTATCGTTATCCTCAAAAGAATTGCCGATAGACATCTTCTTTTTTACGGGTTCTGCATAATAAGTAGGGACAGTAAACAAACGGAAATAATAGGGATTCTGCAATGTGTCAGCACCTGCATAATGCCAGTCTTCATATTTATATATAAGCGACGTAAGGGAGTCGAGATAAGAATAATAAACAGGAGACAATGTAAACGTTTCACCCGACAGCCCTACGGCCGTTTCTCTTTTTTTCTGACTTTGCGCATAAAAATTTAAGCAGAATGCAAACAGAACAAGTATGACCAGCAACCTTTTATTCATTACTTACTATTCGATATTCGGAGCAAAGTTATTTATTTTTTATTGAATTCAGCCGCCAAACGGCTTTTTTTTGTAATTTTGCAAACTTGAAGAATATAGTACTAAACAAATAAATTTTTTTCATTGTGTCGGAAACAAAATACATTTTCGTAACCGGAGGTGTAGCCTCTTCATTGGGAAAAGGCATTATTTCCTCCTCCATTGGTAAACTGCTTCAAGCAAGAGGATACAACATTACTATTCAAAAATTCGACCCTTACATAAATATCGATCCCGGAACGCTGAATCCTTATGAACACGGCGAATGTTACGTAACAAAGGACGGTCAGGAGACAGACCTCGATTTGGGTCATTATGAACGTTTTACAGGCATTCAGACTACACGCGCAAACAATATCACCACCGGACGCATCTATCAGAGTGTCATTGAAAAAGAACGCCGCGGAGACTATTTGGGAAAAACGATTCAAGTCATCCCCCACATTACGGATGAAATCAAAAGAAATATCAAACAGCTTGGAACAAAATGCAAATTTGATTTTGTCATTACGGAAATCGGCGGAACGGTAGGTGACATCGAAGGTCTTCCGTTCCTGGAAGCCATTCGCCAGTTGAAATGGGAAATGGGACAAAATGCCATCTGCGTACACCTCACTTATGTGCCCTATCTGGCGGCAGCCAAAGAATTAAAGACAAAACCAACGCAACATTCCGTTAAAGAACTGCAAAGCGTCGGTATACAGCCCGATATTCTGGTACTACGTACAGAACACGAATTAGGTAGTGTACTGAGAAAGAAAGTAGCCAATTTCTGCAACGTAGACCCTGAGGCTGTGGTGCAAAGTATCGACCAACCAACAATTTATGAGGTACCGTTACGCATGCAAGAACAAGGCCTCGACGCTACCATACTACGAAAAATGGGCATGGAAGTCGGTGAAACTCCGGGATTGGGTCCTTGGCGTGCATTCCTGGACCGCATGCACAACGCGACCAAAGTGGTACATATCGGTCTGGTAGGTAAATATGACTTGCAGGACGCATACAAAAGTATACTCGAAGCCTTGTCGCAAGCCGCTACCTATAATAATTATAAGTTGAAGACGCACTTCATTAACAGTGAACAGTTAGACACAACGAACATAGCCGAAATCATGGAAGGAATGGACGGCATCGTCATCTGTCCGGGCTTCGGTCAACGCGGTATCGAAGGAAAAATCACAGCCGCACAATATTGCCGCGAAAATAACATCCCCACATTCGGTATCTGCCTGGGTATGCAGATGATGGTTGTAGAATTTGCTCGAAATGTACTTGGCTATAAAGATGCCAACAGCATTGAAATGAATGAAAAAACACAGCACAATGTCATCGACATCATGGAGGAACAAAAAAACATCACCAACATGGGCGGCACCATGAGACTGGGTGAATATGCTTGTGTGTTAGCTGAAAATTCTTCTGTCCGCCAGATTTATGGTACAGACAAGATCATGGAACGCCATCGCCATCGTTATGAATTCAACAGTTCATACAAAGAGGAATACGAGGCAAAAGGCATGAAATGTGTCGGAACGAATCCGGATTCGGACTTGGTAGAAATTGTAGAAATACCGGAACTGAAATGGTATATAGGTACGCAATTCCATCCCGAATACAGCAGTACGGTACTTACCCCCCATCCATTATTCCTATCCTTCGTGAAAGCATCGATTGAAAACAAAGCACAATAAAAATCAACTAAGTAATTACGAATGGATAAAAACACAATTACCGGTTTTGCACTGATGGTTGTTGTATTGATAGGTTTCAGTTACTACAATCAGCCATCCAACGAAGAAATTGCGTACCGGCGTATGCAAGATTCAATCCAGATGGTGCAGGCACAACAAACAGCCAATGCAAAATCGGCAGAAAAAAAGACAAAGGAACTAACGAATCCTGTTTTGGCAGATTCGAACAATTTGTTCCACCAGGCACTTTCTGGAAAAGAACAGATTGTGACATTATCGAACAAGGTTTCCCAAATAGACATCAATACGAAAGGAGGCCAGATTTCGCGTGTCATCCTGAAAAAATACATGGACCAAAAAGGGAATCCGATTACATTGTTCGATAAAGAAGACGCGGAGATTTCTTTTACGTTGCCCACACGGGACGGAATTGGACTGACAACTTCCGATTACTACTTTACACCGGTTGAACAAAGTGACTCAAGTGTCATTATGCGATTGGTGGCCAGCAATGGAAAGTCCCTTGATTTCAAATATGAACTGCAAGGTGATCATTACATGGTCAACTTCACCGTGAGCAGTAATGGCCTTCAAAATTTCTTTCCGCAAAAGAACAATGAACTTAAGTTGAACTGGATAGAAGCAGCCCGCCAACAAGAAAAAGGATTCAAGTTCGAAAATCAATATGCTACACTGACATACAAGATAAAAGACGAAGGAACGGATTACCTCAACGCAACAAAAGCGACCAATGAGAGCATTCCGGAATCATTGGATTGGATTGCTTTTAAAAACCAGTTCTTCAGTTGTGCGCTTATAGCCCATCAGGATTTGGCCGAAGCCAAATTGTCGAGTGAACCGCTTAATGAGAATAGCGGCTACCTGAAAAGATACGAAGCCGAAGCAACGACGTTCTTCGATCCGAGCGGAAAAGAGCCGACTGTCATGCAATGGTATTTCGGTCCGAACCAGTACCGCTTACTTCAGGAAGAGAGTAAATTGACAAGAAGCGATAAAGAACTGGATCTCGAACAATTGGTTTATCTCGGATGGCCATTGTTCAGATGGATCAACCGCTATTTTACCATTTATGTCTTTGACTGGCTTACAAAACTTGGCCTTTCCATGGGTATTGTATTGCTTCTCATCACGATGCTGCTTCGTTTCATCGTTTATCCCACAACGAAAAAAAGTTATCTTAGTAGTGCAAAGATGAGAGTTCTCAAACCAAAAATCGACGAAATAGCCAAGAAATATCCCAAACAGGAAGATAACATGAAAAAGCAGCAGGAAATCATGGCTCTTTACAGCAAGTACGGAGTCAGCCCGATGGGCGGTTGCCTGCCAATGCTGGTTCAGATGCCAATCTGGATCGCCATGTTTAATTTTGTCCCGAATGCCATTGAACTACGCCAGCAGAGTTTCCTTTGGGCAAAGGATTTGTCGACATACGACGACCTGATACACTGGGATACGCCCATCTGGCTTATCGGTGACCATATAAGTATTTTCTGCCTGCTCTTCTCCATTACAAATATAGTATACAGCTGGATGAGTATGAAGCAACAAAAAGACACTATGGCAGGACAGCAAGCCGAACAAATGAAAGTCATGCAATGGATGATGTACCTGATGCCCGTTATGTTCTTCTTCTTCTTCAATGACTACTCGGCCGGTCTGAACTATTACTACTTTATTTCTCTTTTATCGGGAGCCCTCACCATGTGGTATCTGCGACAAACGACAGACGAGCAGAAACTCCTGAAGAAACTGGAGGAGAATTATCAGAAATACAAGGACAATCCGAAAAAGATGTCCGGATTGGCAGCCCGACTGGAAGCATTGCAAAAGCAACAGCAACAGATGCTTGAAGAACAGCGAAAGCGACAAAATAAATAACGAGAACACTCTATAAAGCGAACTGTAAGGCTATTTCCACTTTACAGTTCGCTTTTTTGCACTAAACCCAATTCTATATGAAAAAAATCCTATTCCTATTATCCTTATCATTAAGTATGACCCATCACATTCCGGTTTCAGCAAACCAGACAGCCGCCTCCGAAGCCGACGCAAAGGGAAATAAGTTCTTAACACCCGAGATATTATGGTCTATGGGGCGTCTCAACAATTTTACATTGAGTCCTTGTGGAAAAAAAGCCGTTTACGATGTCACAAACTACGATATCAAACAAAACAAAGGAACCACAACGCTTCATCTGTTAGACATGCAATCAGGCAATTCCAAGCTCCTGACAACAACACAAAAGAGCGAACATTCCGCACGTTTCCTACCTAATTCCGAAAATATCACTTACATTTCCGCACAAGAAGGAGTTGCTCAAATCTGGTTGCTAGATCCTCTAAATAACACAAGACGCCAAATTACACATGAGCAGCGCGATATTCTTGATTATGCCTTCTCGCCGGATGGTAAAAAGCTCATACTCATTATGGAAGTTCCCAGTTCCGCCTCCATAGATGAAAAAGAAAAAGATCTACCCCTTTCCAGTGGAATGGTAATCAATGACCTGATGTACAAGCACTGGGATCAGTACGTAAAATCCATACCCCATCCCTTTGTTGCCGATTTCGATGGTAATCAAGTAAGCAATGCCAAAGACTTGCTGGAAGGTACGTTCTACGAATGCCCCACACTTCCGTTTGGCGGAATCGAACAACTGGCATGGAGTCCCGACTCCAAATTTATCGCATACTCATGCAGAAAAAAAACGGGCGTAGAATATGCTGTAAGTACAGATTCGGATATTTTCCTCTACAACACAGGAACAGGCGAAACAATCAATCTTTGTAAAGAAGATAACTACAAAGCA
>CATXZX010000122.1 GCA_958404085.1 uncultured Prevotellaceae bacterium
TAGCTTTTATCCCGGAAAGAATTTGGGCGCATTGGGCGACGGCGGGGCAGTCGTAAGTTGTGATGAAACGCTTGTCAATCGGGTTCGCGTACTGGCCAATTACGGTGCCCTCAAAAAGTATTTTCACCATTGGATGGGGCTGAACAGCCGTTTGGATGAAGTGCAGGCTGCCGTGTTGCGCGTAAAACTTCGTTCATTGGATGAGGTGAATGAACGAAGGAGGGAGATAGCCCGTTATTATGCCGCTCATATACAGAATGCTCATATCGCGATTCCGTATGAAGGAGATTGTGAGAATCGCGTTTTCCATATATATCCGCTACGTTGCGAACATCGCGATGAGTTGGTACATTATTTAAAAGAAAAAGGCGTAGGCACTTTGATTCATTATCCGGTTCCGGTCCATAAGCAGCTTTGTATGAAGTGTTTTATTGATAATGAAAAATCTTATCCAGTAGCTGAACGTCTATGCGGCGAAGAACTTAGCATTCCTCTGAATAGTACGTTGAGGGGTGATGAGATTGTATATATTGTTGAACAGTTAAATCAGTTTTTGCGATGACGGTTGATATTCTAATTTGTACCTTTAATAAAGGTATTGTGCGGGTAGGAGACATTTTGTTGCCTAAGAATGAAAATATACGTTATGTAGTTTCATTCCAGTATACCGATGAACGTTATACGAAATTGATACCTGAAAGTTTGACAATGCGCGATGATGTGGTTCTCAGCCAATATAAGGGAAAAGGGCTTTCGGCCAACCGGAACCATGCGTTGAATTTGGCAACATCCGATTTGGTTATCTTTGCCGACGATGATGCGCGCTTTTCGGAGAAGAGCATTGAGCAGGGAGTGGCGGTTTTTGAGAACAATCAGGATGTAGACATCGCTTTCTTCCAGGCTTCCACTTATACAGGTCGTCCGTTGAAGGAGTATCCCAAAGAAAGTTACCAATTGAAGGACACCCGGTTTAAGATTTCCATTATCGAGATGGTGGCGCGGCGCGAAAAGACGCAGGGAGTGCTTCGTTTTGACGAGCGTTTCGGCCTGGGGGCTCCGTTCCTGACGTGCGGAGAGGAAGAGGTCTGGTTGAAAGATGCTTTCGACAAAGGTCTGAAAATCTTCTACTATCCCATAAATATCGTGGAGACTTCCATGCTGTTGCAGGATAAGCTGATTTACATAAATGCGGGTGTGCAACGTTCTTTTGGCGCAGTTTCGTATTATCTGTATGGCAACAAGGCCTGGTGGCTATGCCTTGCGTATGCGTGGAAGGCCGCTGCTGCGCGGATGAGTCACTTTGTTCCGATGCTGAAACATTTCTATCAGGGTATTTCTTACGTGAGGCATACAAAATAAGGCCCTATGACGCTCGATATCCTTGTGTGTACGTATAACGAAGGCATCGAGAGGGTTCCTCTTATCTTACTGCCGTATCGCAACGATGTGCGTTACGTGGTATCTTTTCAATATGCTGCCGATGAATACCTGGAAAAAATTCCGGCTGTTCTCCGTGAGCGGGCGGATGTGGTACTGGCTGTTCTTCCGGGCATGGGACTTGCTGCGAACCGGAATCATGCCCTGTCGATGGCTACGGGAGACATAGCCCTCTTTGCCGATGACGATGTAAGGTATAAGGATTGTTTTTTTGATGACGTACAGCGTATTTTCGAACTGGACCCTACGCTGGACATCGCGTGTTTCAAGGCCCTGAAACCGGACGGAACTCCGCTTCATTATTATTGCGATTATTCTTTTGCTTACAAGGATGCGCCGTACGGTGTCTTTTTCAGTTCTTGCGAGATAGCCTTCCGTCCCTCGGAACGGATACCCCGTTTTGACGAGCGTTTCGGAAAAGGCGCGCCCGAGCTGATGTGCGGCGAGGAAGAGGTCTTTTTGTATGAAGCGTTCCGCCGGGGATTGAATGTCCGGTATCATCCCGTTCCGGTTGTTATGACAGACGGGAATACTACGGGCACCCGCTTTATGCAGGAAGTCAAGGTGCAGCGTTCGAAGGGAGCCGTACTCTATGTGATACATGGCTTTTGGGGGGCATTGGCACGTATTACGAAGTATGCCGTATGTCATGTGGGTGAACACCGTATGCGCATCTGGATGCAGATGTGGCGGGGCATCCGTTATGTGCAAACAACGAAAAGACGGCCATGATACGTTTCTCCATTATCATTCCGGTCTATAACCGCGTCCGATACTTGAACCGGTTGTTCGAATCGCTGTGTATGCAGCAGTACAGACCGCTCGAAATTATTTTGGTCGACAACGGATCTGTCGATGCCTCGTTGTCTGTGTGTATGGATTTTGCACGCCGGCATGCCGGGGAGGCGGAATTTAGGGTGAAGGTCTTGTCGGCTCCCGAGTACCGCGGAGCATGTTATGCGCGAAATCGCGGTGCGGCATGTGCCGGGGGCGATTATCTTTATTTTTTCGATTCGGACGATGAACTGTCTCCGTGCTTTTTTCAATTAGTTGCTGAGGTAATTCAAAAAAACTCCGCGCCGGATGTTATTGCGGCCCGCACATTGCTCGTTACGGCTGACGGAGAAGCGAAAAAACGCAAGGTTTATCATACAGCGTCCGTGTCGGACCAGATTCTCACCGGGATGCTTTCAACGCAGTCCATGGTGCTTGCCGCACGATTCTATCGGGAAACGGGCGGATGGAACGAGACGCTGCCGCGCTGGAACGACTGGGAGTTCGGGATTCGTGTCTTGCTGCGCAGGCCGCTCCTGCATTGGATGAAGGGTACATATCACCGCATCCATCTGCATGCCGATAGCATAACCGGTACTTCTTTCTCGGAATCGGCTCCCGCACTGTATCGGGCTATATGCACCGTCCGAGGCGAACTGGTTGAGGCCAGAGACCGGAAGGCATTGTGGTACCGACAAACGATATTGGCCGCATTCTTCCGGCGTGAGCATTCCGATGAATGGGCCGCACGTTTGTTGGCGGAGGCTGTCGGACAGTGTGCTTCGCGCTTTGAGAGAATGAAAATTCGTGGCCTGTATGCTTACCTCGTGTGTGGAGGTAGGGGGGCATGGCTCTTGGCCCGTTGGTTACTTGGGTAGGCGGCTTGACCAGAAGTCGACGTAGCGGCCGGCTACTTTCCGGTATTCGTGGTGTTTCAGTATGTATCGGATACTTTGTTCCGAGAGGGAGGGGATGCGCTCTTTTTCTTCCATCAGACGGTCCAGCCGGTCGTAGACCGCTTCGTAGTAGGGGAGTACATTGATGATGGGCCGAAGTTCTTCTTCGTGCAGAATCTGGTAGTTTTCGGGCTCTCCTCCGCCTACGACGACCAACCCTTTGCTCATGGCCTGCAAGGCATTCATGGCCGGCGTGTATGAATAAAGTTGGTCCAGGATGATGTCGCAACTGTCCATAAGGGACTGATAGGTCTGGAACGGAACGGATTCCACGCATACGACCTCGCATTGCGAATGCCATTTCCGTTCGATTTGCCGGAGGGCCCTGAGCATGATGTCTGTTCCTTTGTATTCGTTTCTTGCTTTCTGGATGCCGATGAAGAAACGGACTTTTTCTCTATCCCGTCGGGCTGCCGGTGAAGCCGAGGCGTTACATTTAATCGGGAAAGGGATGAAACGCAGTTTATCGTTGTAGTACGGCCGGTAACTGGCATCGTATTCGTACAGACCGGAGACGATGCCGTCACAATCGTCGGCAATGTATTTGTTGAGTTCCCCTTTGCGACCCTTCAGCCAGTCGGCTATCCAAATGGCGTTTTCGCGGTATGTACGGATGGTCTGCCCGATGTTGAAATCACTGTATCGGAAGGTATGGCAATCGAGTCCGGCCTTAACCCAGAAATGGTCCATGCCGAAAGCTCCGAGAAAAACGGAACGGTTGTGCTTTCTCAGATAGTTGTATATCGGGAACATGCGTTCCGCCTTCAGCGGGAGAAAAACCGGATTGATAAGTTGCACGACGTCATAGCCTCTCATTTGGGGCAATGTATGCAACAGCCTGGCAAGAAAGCGACATGTTTCGGGCAGCGAATGGGTAGTCCGTTTGAGCGTGATGTCGCGGGCGTAGTCTTTCCATCCGTCACCGTCCGATATGACTGTGACCTGATGGCCCAGTTCTCTGAGGCCTTCTGCCAATGTCCAGTGGACATTGCTGAATTCTCCTAATAACAGCACTTTCATCTGTCTCTGTCCGCTATTTGCTCAGCCTTGAGCGTGAAACTTCCTTGCAGGCGTATGTCGGAAGACGATGCGCCGATCATTACATCGAATGTTCCGGGCTCTATGATGTAGTTCAGGTTTTTGTCATAGAAGGCCAGTTCTTCTTTTCCCAGCCTGAACGTAACGGTCTTGCTCTCACCTTTGTTGAGTTCTATCCGTTCGAAACCTTTCAGAAGGATGGGCGGAAGCGACACACTGGCTATCCGGTCGCGAAGGTATAGTTGAACGACCTCGGCAGCGTCGTATTTGCCGGTATTCGTGATGGTGCAACGTATCGTCTGGTAGGTTCCGTTTTCTCCCGGTTCGAGGACAAGGTCTTTGTATTCGAATTGGGTATAGCTCAGCCCGTAGCCGAACTCGTAGAGTGCGGACCCTTCTCCTTCGACGTAGTTCCTTCTTTTACCTTGTGCGTAGTAGAGCGGCAGTTGTCCCTCGCTACGCGGAATCGAAACCGGCAGTTTGCCGCTTGGGCTGTACTGACCGAAAAGAATGTCTGCAAGTGCCATTCCGCCTTGTTCTCCGGGATACCATGCCGTGAGGAGGGCGTTGGCTTTTGCGGCTGCAAGATTCATGTTGAGCGGCCTCCCTTGGATGTATGTAACGATGACCGGTTTTCCGGTGCGGGCAACCGCATTGAGCAGCAGTTCCTGATGGCCGAGGAGCTGAAGGGACTTTCGGTCGAATCCTTCGCCGCATTCCATATCGGAAACGGTGGCGTTTTTGTTGTCCTGCGGGGTGGCCGCTCCCGTTTCGATGTATTCTGTTTGAAAGTCTCTTGCACTCGAACCTCCCAGTACAAGAATGACTGCATCGGCCTGTTTGGCTAATTCTACGGCTTCGGCTATTTGTGACTGGGTTGTATCCCGGATGGCGCAACCGCGGATATATGAGACTTTGGTCTGTGGCGATACGCATGCGCGGATGCCGTCGAGCATCGAAAAGATCTCTTTGCGGTCTTGCGGGGCCGTATAGTCGCCCAATTGATTGTACACCATGTCGGCATTAGGTCCGATGACGGCAATGCTCCGGATGTCTTTCGACAAAGGCAGTGTACCGTCGTTCTTCAGCAGTACGATACCTTCTCGCGCTACTTGTCGGGCCAATGCCTTGTGTTCGGCCGAACGGACACGCTTGGCAGCTTCTTTGGGCGAAACGTACGGATTTTCGAATAATTTCATCTGGAATTTTAGCCGGAGAATACGTGATACGGCCGTGTCGATTTGTGCGATTGTAATTCGCTTTTCGTTTAAAGCGTTAAGCAGGTGCTTGCCGTATGCATTTCCTCCGAGGTCTGTATCAACGCCGGCCTGCAGTGCCAGAGCGGAGGCCTCGGTATAGTTGGCAGCTATGTGTGCGCCGGTAATGCCTTCGATACTTGTCAGATCCGAATAGACAAAACCGTTAAATCCCCATTGCTTGCGCAGCACATCGGTTAGCAGATGTTTATTGGCGGTGCAAGGAATGCCGTCTATGCAGTTATAGGACGTCATGACGGTGGTGGCGCCGGCTTCAACCGCTTTCCTGAATGGATAAAGATAGTCGGCTAACAGTTGCCGGGGGCCGACTTGCGCCGCCGCTCCGTTATATCCCGCTTCGGGAATGCCGTAGGCTGCAAAATGTTTCAGAGTTGTGTACAAATGTTTACCGTCCGATTGTGTTTCGCCTTGCATTCCGTTCATGACAGAGGTACCGAGAACAGCGGTCAGCCACGGGTCTTCTCCGTAGGTCTCTTCCATTCGCGACCAACGGGGCTCACGTGCGACGTCCAGTACGGGACCGTACCCGATATTGGCTCCTTGCAGGCGGGCTTCGA
>CATXZX010000123.1 GCA_958404085.1 uncultured Prevotellaceae bacterium
AAACCGGGGTCAATGTCAAAGCGGGTTGGTTAGGTGAAAATTCCACGGAAGTATTCAAGTTCTGTGACGAAAATAACAATAATGACAAATAAGATTCCATCATGAACAAGCTATATTATTTCATCCTATTCTGTTTCGCTGCACTCTGTTTTACTGCGTGCAGTGATGACGATCTGGAATTCAGCGGAATAGAGGGTAAAGATCATTATATTTCCGATTTTGCCCTGAATGTTGGTGGTATTACTTATCAAGCCACGATTGCCGGGGATAAGATTACTGTTGAGATTCCATACAACACCGATTTGAAGGGTGCAACAGCAGCCTATACTTTAAGTGAAGGAGCCACCATTAACCCCAACCCATCGACCATACAGGATTGGGAGAATGAATGGAAATTCGTTGTTACCTCCAAAATGCAGGAAAGCAAAGTATTTTCCTATACATACCGATATGCCGACATCGAGCAGAGCGGCAGCGTGGTTCTCGCCACACAAGCCGAAGTGGATAATTTTGCCGAGACCGGAATAAATAGAATCGACGGCAACCTAACCATCGGAACGGCTGACGGGGAAGAAATCACCAATTTGGAAGGGCTCGCCAATTTGAAACAGATAAGCAACACCCTTATTCTCAATCCCTCCTACAAGGGTGCCGATTTGTCGGGACTGGACAATCTGGAGCAACTCGGCAGTTTCAAATTAGGCTCAATCATTTCTACGAGTAAAAATACTACGCTCAAAACGGTTAATCTACCCTCCTTGCTTGGAGTGGTCAGTGATTTTGTTATTAACAGTTCCGTCATTGAAAAAGTTTCCATTCCTAAGGTCACAACCATCGGCGAAGATCTGTATGTGACCTCTGACGCGTTACTCGATTTGGATGCAAATGCAGTCGAATCTATCGGTTCTTCCTTAATTGTTAAGGGTTCTGTGATACAAAAAGAATCAGCGACAACCGAAGCAATTGTCTTTTCAGCGCTCAAACGGGTTGGGAACGAACTTACAATACAGTATTTTCCCAAATTGCAAGGAATTTATCTGCCTGCATTAGAAAGTGTTGCAGGTACTGCCTCATTTACCGATATGGCCTTAATCGGGAGTATTGCAATGACTGAATTATATTCGGCAGGAGGTCTGACTATAAAGAATTGCAAAGAAATATCCACCATCGAGCTACCCGGCCTTACATCCTGTGGAGAGTTCAGTGTGGATGCAAACAAAGTCAATAAATTCAATATATCCGCTTTAAGGGACGCATTTGGAAATATGACTTTGAGCAATTTGCTCATTGAAGAGCTGGATTTGTCCCGAATAAATTTTAACGGGAATACACTTACCTTACAGTGTAACCGATTAAATAAGATTGTAGGATCGGAAACATTTAACGGTAATTTGCTGTTGCTTCCCAAAAACTGTCGATTGACAGAATTTACTCTGGAAGGTATCTTGAACATGCAAGGTAACTTTGAATGTAAAGATTATTTTTATGTCAAAAGGTTCATTATGCCATTTGTCAATGTGGCAGGAGATATAACCATTGCTTTGAATACTGGTTCTGTTGATACGGGAGCGGAAATCGAATTTCCTAAATTGCAGGAAATCGGAGGTGCTTTAACATTAGGAAAGAATATAAATGCAAATAAGATCGACTTCCCTTTGTTGAAGAGAATTCTCGGTTCATGTTCAGTTACTACATCATCCCTCAAGGATGACATCGAATTTTCTAATTTGGAAAGTATTGGAACAGAGGCAGGGAGCACACAGGCCGAATTTAATATTAACAAAACTAATATTTTATGCCCCAAATTAAAAACAATACACGGTGGCGTCAATATCATTACCGATGTTGCTATGTTTGGAATGACGGCAAATAATATATCTTATCCTAACGTGGAATCCATATCCGGAGATCTTTCAATAACATGCCCTTTCTCTGCTTTTGGTCCAAACGGCATAGTATCCATAGATTTTTCCGGTCTCAAATCGGTAAAGAGTATTAACATAAGCGGTCAAGGGGATATAAACAACTTCAGTACTTTCAAATATCTGTTCGAGAACAACATTCTTACAGAAGCATCTCAATGGGATGTAACGGATTGTGGCTACAACCCCACCTACCAAGACATGAAAGACGGGAAGTACAAGCCGGCTGAATAGATAACCGAACAATAAATTTTCTGCCGATCCTCGGTATGGATACCGTAAGGTACACATACCGGGGATTAACCGTAACAATAAAGATATGACCCGTCACAAACTGAAATACCTGCTGTGGAGCGCAATTGTGTCGCTGTCTCTCGCCTCCTGCATGAAGTGGGACTACGGCGATGCGGTGGAGGAGTTCAATGCCTCCGGAGCAGGACTGTTCATCACCAACGAGGGCAATTTCCAGTACGGCAACGCCACACTCAGCTACTACGACCCCGCGACCAAAACGGTGCAGAACGAAATCTTTTTCCGCGCCAACGGCATGAAGCTCGGCGACGTGGCGCAGTCGATGTGCATCCACGACGGCAAGGGCTGGGTGGTGGTGAACAACTCCCACGTCATCTTCGCCATCGACCTGAACACCTTCAAGGAGGTGGGACGCATCGAAAACCTCACCTCGCCGCGCTATATCCACTTCCTCTCGGATGAGAAAGCCTACGTCACCCAACTGTGGGACAACCGCATCTTCATCATCAATCCGAAGAAATACGAAATAACCGGTTACATTCAGGTGCCGGACATGACGATGGAGAGCGGCTCGACCGAACAGATGGTGCAGTACGGCAAGTACGTCTACTGCAACTGCTGGTCGTACCAGAACCGCATCATCAAAATCGACACCGAGACCGACCAAGTGGTCGACGAACTGAAAGTCGGCATCCAGCCCACATCGCTGGTCATGGACTGCAATAACAAGATGTGGACGGTCACCGACGGCGGTTACGAGGGCAGCCCCTACGGCTACGAAGCCCCGTCGCTCTACCGCATTGACGCCGAGACGTTCACCGTGGAGAAGCAGTTCAAGTTCAAATTGGGCGACTGGCCCTCGGAAGTGCAGCTCAACGGCGAGCGGGACAAGCTCTACTGGATCAACAAGGACATCTGGTGCATGGACGTGAACGCCGCCCGTGTGCCGGTGCGCCCGTTCCTTGAATACAGCGGCACGATTTATTACGGACTGACGGTAAACCCCGCCAACGGGGAGGTGTATATAGCAGACGCCATCGACTACCAGCAGCAGGGCAAGATATACCGTTATTCGCCCGACGGCGAACTGCTCGACGAATTTTATGTCGGCATCATCCCCGGTGCGTTCTGCTGGAAATAAAAAAGGAGGCAATATGAAAAGACTATATCTGTTATTCGCTTTGGCTGTTTGTCTCCCCGCCGCACTCTTTGCGCAGCAAACGGAAAGCAAGAAGAAATCGGCCTGGCATCTGACCATCCCCGAAGTCACGGTCATCGGTCATCGGCCGATGAAAGACATCGGCGTGCAGAAGACGAAGTTCGATTCGGTCGCGCTCAAGGAGAACATCGCCCTCTCGATGGCGGACATCCTGACGTTCAATTCGTCGGTCTTCGTCAAGAGCTACGGACGCGCGACGCTCTCGACGGTCGCTTTCCGCGGCACGTCGCCCTCGCACACGCAGGTGACATGGAACGGCATGCGCATCAACAATCCCATGCTCGGCATGACCGACTTTTCCACCATACCGTCCTATTTCATCGACCAGGCGTCGCTGCTTCACGGCACCTCGTCGGTGAACGAGACGGGCGGCGGTATCGGCGGCCTCGTCAAACTTGCCACGACGCCCCATGTAGGCGAGGGCTTCAACGTACAGTACGTGCAGGGCGTAGGTTCGTTCAAGACGTTCGACGAGTTCCTGCGCCTGACCTACGGCGGCGACCATTGGCACGTCTCCACCCGTGCGGTCTACTCCTCGTCGCCCAACGACTACAAGTACACCAACCACGACAAGAAAATCAACATCTACGACGACGACAAGAACATCGTCGGACAGTATCATCCCGTGGAGCGTAACCGCAGCGGGGCTTTCAAGGACCTGCACCTGTTGCAGGAGGTGTATTACGACACGCGCAAAGGCGACAAACTGGGGTTGAACGCCTGGTACATCCATTCCAATCGGGAGCTGCCGATGCTCACGACCGACTACGGCGACGCGACCGATTTCGAGAACCGCCAGCGGGAACAGACGTTCCGCGGCGTCGTGTCATGGGACCACATTAAAAGCAACTGGAAAGTCGGCGTGAAAGGCGGCTATATCCACACGTGGATGGCTTACGACTACAAGCGGGAGGTAGCCCCCGACAACTGGGCCTCCATGACGCGTTCGCGCAGCAAGGTGAACACGTTCTACGGTCAGGCGGAGGGCGAGTACAGCCCCTCGAAACGGTGGTTCTTCACTGCCAACGTTTCGCTTCACCAACATTTGGTGCGCAGCGAGGACAAGAACATCATCCTGCAAGACGGCAACAAGGCCATCGTGGGCTACGACAAGGGGCGCGTGGAACTCTCGGGCTCCCTTTCGGCCAAATGGCAGCCCATCGACCGCATGGGGCTGTCGGTGGTGCTGCGCGAAGAGATGTACGGCGATAAGTGGGTGCCGCTTATCCCCGCATTTTTCATCGACGGCATCTTGTCGAAAAAGGGAAACATTGTCGCCAAGGCCTCCGTATCGCGCAACTACCGCTTCCCGACACTGAACGACCTCTACTTCCTGCCGGGCGGCAATCCCGACCTGAGAAACGAGCACGGATTCAGCTACGACGCGGGCGTCAGTTTCGAGGTCGGCAAAAAGAGTATCTACAAACTGAGCGGCAGCGCGAACTGGTTCGATTCCTACATCGACGACTGGATCATCTGGCTACCCACGACCAAGGGTTTCTTCTCGCCGCGCAACGTGAAGAAAGTGCACGCCTACGGTGTCGAGGTCAAGGCGAACCTTGCCGTGCAACCGGCCAAGGATTGGCTTATCGACCTGAACGGCTCCTATTCGTGGACGCCCTCCATCAACGAGGGCGAGAAGATGTCGCCGGCCGACCAGTCGGTAGGTAAACAGCTGCCTTACGTTCCGGAACATTCCGCCTCGCTGACGGGACGCCTTTCATGGCGCTCGTGGGCGTTCCTCTACAAGTGGGCCTATTACTCGGAGCGTTTCACCATGTCGAGCAACGACTACACGCTGACGGGACACCTGCCGGAGTATTTCATGAGCAACATCTCGCTCGAAAAGGGGCTTTCGTTCAAGCCCTTGGATCTGCAACTGAAATTCGCCGTCAACAACCTCTTCAACGAGGATTATCTCTCGGTGCTCTCGCGCCCGATGCCAGGCATCAACTTCGAGCTGTTCATCGGCATCACCCCGAAGTTCGATAAAAACAAGAAAAAACAGTAAACGAAAATCCGCAACGATATGAAAACATGGAAAAACCTGAGCCTGATACTGCTGCTTGCGCTGGCATTGGCAGGCTGTCGCAACAAAAGTTCCAACCTCACCGATTTCAACCGGTCAGTCTATACGCCCGGATACGCCTCGGGCTTCGATGTCAAAGGCGCCGACGGCAGGCAGAGCGTATTGCTCACCGTTACGAATCCGTGGCAGGGTGCCGAGGGTGTCGAAACAGCCCTCTTCATCGCCCGCGACGGCGAGACCGCACCCGAGGGATTCGAGGGGCAGGTACTAGAAGGCGATGCCGGACGTATCGTCTGCATGTCCTCGACCCATATCGCCATGCTCGATGCCATCGGCGAAGCCGGGCGCGTGGTCGGCGTGTCGGGCATCGACTACATCTCCAATCCCGATATTCAGGCACGCCGCGACAGTATAGGCGATGTCGGCTACGAGGGGAACATCAACTACGAGCTGCTGCTGTCGCTCGACCCCGACCTGGTGTTGCTCTTCGGCGTGAACGGGGCGAGCTCGGCGGAAGGCAAACTGAAAGAGACAGGCATCCCGTTTCTTTATGTCGGCGACTACTTGGAGGAGTCTCCGTTAGGCAAGGCCGAGTGGTTAGTGGCACTCTCGGAGG
>CATXZX010000124.1 GCA_958404085.1 uncultured Prevotellaceae bacterium
TGAGCCAACGCGCCTTTGCTGATATGTTTGGCATCCCTATAAACACCTTGCAGGACTGGGAGCAGGGCCGGCGCGTGCCGCCTTCTTATGTCAGTGGAATGATTCGCCAAATTTTGGAGATGCAGGGATTTATAATGGATGAAAACTATATCGATGCGTGCGAACGAAGAAGGAAAAGCGTCGAGAGAGCTTTGGCTATTATGCTAACGGCTACCAACGGTCCGGATGAAGCGTTCATGGGTGTCTTGGACTCTTATGTCGCAGGAAAAATTACGCTGAAGGAGATAGAAGCGAGAGTAGAAAGGTTGGAATATCTATGAGGGGAGGAAAACATTGCTACCCCAATAGCGACGTGCTCGTTAATAAATATGATATCCACGATAAGAAACTGCTTGAGAAGCTGGAAGTTCAAAAGACCACTATAAAGCTGCTCGGATTAGATGTAAGGCCGGAGCGCATTCACGCAACGTTGGATATCGCTCATTTAAAGGCCATTCACGAATATCTATTTAGCGATATCTATGAATGGGCGGGCGAATTCCGTAGTGAGAATTTGTATAAAAGCGAAAGGGTTTTGTCTGGTGGCACTGCGGCGTATGCTGATTATACTCAAATTGAAAATGAGTTAAAGCAGCTCTTTGAGCGATTTGATGATATTCAATGGGAACAGAGAGATACCCTTGTCACAGAGTTTTTATTAGGCTTGTGGAGCATCCATCCGTTTCGAGAGGGCAATACCCGAACGTGCGTAACATTTCTGTGGCACTATTTAAGAACTATAGGAATCGAATTTCATGTTGAGCTCCTGCGAAACAACCCCCTGTACGTTAGAGATGCTTTGGTCATGGCCAATTATGGTCAAGCGAAGTATTTGGAACGTATTATTGCAGATGCTTTGAAGTCTGTTGACAGCGATAGGACATATCGCAGCCGAGATGAAACACAAGAAAACTATCAAATTGAAAAGGAAGATTATGAGGCATTTAAGCGACGTTATTCTGTGAAAAGCGAGTGAAAGTTCCCTCATAATAGAAACTGAGAAATAAAACAGTCGATTATTGAAGATTAAAAAATTTAAGAGGGTTCGTATTTCCTGTGCGAACCCTCTTTTTTACTCCGCTTGAAAAAAACGGCAAGGTAGTATATACTATATTCATAAAGAGATTTTTTCAGCCATTATATCACTATACATCTCTATTTTGAACGCTATGGGCGTTCTTTTGTTTTATCCCTGCGAGTCATTAAAATCATCAAAGAGTGAGTCGGCATGTATGAGTTTTGTCGTGCTCTCTTTTTGTTTATATACACATCTTTATACTAAGAAGGAGGTAAATATGACAGAAAAGTGTAATGTTGCGTGCAGCATTGGAATCGCAGCAGAGGAATTGCGACCTCGCTTAAGAAAGAGGTATACGAAGGAGGCTTTTGAGGAATATTTACGTCAAGCCGTATTCGAGCAAAACAGCTACGAAAAAAAAGACATGGCAGAAAAAGGCGGGAGAATATTCACCGAACCGAAAATGCATTGCGCCTATTTTATCTGTGAGCCATACGATACAGAAGCGAAGTTTTTCGTTTACATCGATTCCCCACAGATGCCATGGGATGAACCGACGTGCTGCACCGAAAAGGTCGCCAGGGCATTTCTTTCCCGCTGGGTAATGCAGCTGGGATTGAATGATTCTACCACGATAGACGAAATTAGGGGCATGGTCGTCCTTGTTTCAGGGTTTATCGCAGATGAAATCCTGTCTCCAACTAAAAGTCATTAAATCAACAAACCGTGCTTAGAACTGCAGACTCGTGGTTAATAAATGTAAGCCCTGTTTAACTACATCAGAAAGGAAAAAACTATGAAAACGAATTACATCAGAGAACGCTTTATCACAAATGACTTACAGTCCTTGCATTTGTATTCCTGTGGTGAAGAGCAAAGAAGGCAGCAGTGGTGGACGCCTCTCAAGAGAGGTGCTTACTTCCTGGATATAATAGCTAATGGGCGCGGCAATTTTGCCATAATAATGCGGCACGCTTCCGTTGTCTCGTGCAAGATGATAGAGGCTGCAATACAGTGCCGATACAATACGGGAGCCGTGTATGTAAAGGTTGGGAGCATAAATGCCCCTTTACGGTATCAAAAAACAGCAGAGCTTCCCATTGAAGGAGGGGTCTCATTATCTGCATCAGCCAGACTCAACGCCGGAGCCAGTTCATTCCGCACGCGACATGGTATTCGTATCACGACATATGGCAGCAATAAGGACGAACGCTACGGACAAATACAGTTCCGCGCCGGAACATACGCTATAGTAATCGAGGGGTCTTTTGACACGCGCTGCTGTGACGAAGAAACGTTTGTAGAAGGGATAAAGGAGCAAATTCCTGTAGACATTCCTGTCGATTTCGTAAAAGCGCTTGTAGATGAGTCTCGTCCCGGCAAGGAACGAATTAGGAATGGGTTGGCATCTTAAAAAACTCACAGAAAAAAGAAAAAGGTGCTCTATCAGAAAAACGAATGCAAGGAGCACCAACTATCTGATTGGGTAAACAAATCAACAACGAAAGGAGGATGGGCAATCCCGCACCCACCTATAGAGTGGGGAGCGTACCCTTGCCTAATTTTATATGGGAAAGAGACGAACGGACATGCCTTCCTATCCACTGTCACAGAAGGCGGAAGCAGTACTTCGCCTGAAGATGCTGCGGGTAAACCCCTCATTAGTAAGCGCTTTTGAACAGATGGATGAAAAATTCATGTCGATGAGCAAATCTATGTGTCGATGTGATTCGACCACACGTAATATAGTCTCCCAATGGGAAGCAGCCACCGGTAATATCGTATACATGGTCTTTCAGAGTGTTTACTCTGTCTGCAATGATACGCGATTTGCGTTTCTGTATGTGAGCCCAGAAAAGGGCTCCTGGTTGCAAAGTAGGGATGACCTTTTGTGCGGCAAGCCGGAGGCATATATATGGGTAACATCGAATCCAGAACTATGTGATTATATGCAGATACAAATCGCTCACCGAGGAGACGTTGTAATAAGACTTAAGTAGGTTATGTAAATAGCATTGATACGGTAAACCACTATAAAGAGCACCTATCTTCGGATAGGTGCTTTTTTGTGCCGCAACGGGCGCCGCCATTGCGCGGCGGGAAGGATGCAGATGAGGGAGGCTTTGCTGTGCAGCAAGAATACAGATTGAAACTGCAATATAAATATTGCTTTTTATTGTAGTTGAGTGTATATTAAAACCAACAAATTACCGGAACGTGCCGTAAAGCCCCTGCCTTTAGAGAGGAGTGAGTCATAATGCCAAGACAAAAAAAGGACAGCGTTCCTATCTGTTATCGCATTGAAAAAAGCGTATATGAACGCCTTCAAGCATACGCGGAAGATAAGGGACAAACAATGACAATGGCCGTTGAGAGGCTTCTAACAAAGGCTCTTGATGCCGAGGAGAAGAAAGAAGATGCTAAAAAACTGGTTTGAATCAACAATCCTCCGGTTTCAGCCGTGGGGAGATGGAGGAATTCTTGAATGAGCTACATTAGTCCCTTAATCTATCAATCCGACGACCTGGCAGTTGCACGGAAAACGTACCCTATGCAAATCGCGTCTATAATCCACAAGTCAAAGAGAGAGGCTGGGGAAACTATAACGGTGCTGGGCGTTGACGCACACCTGAGTCTCCCGCCTTTGACAGATGGAGCAGGTCGCTTGCAGCCAAAATATTCGTACCTTGACGACTCGCCGTTTTCGAGATTCGTTTTCACGCTTATAGAGAAAAAGAACGGTATAACGAGGTCGGTTTTTTGTAATGTTCCGATAGATGCTCTGGCGCCGGCAACGGGGAAGACGCATCGCATCCTGTTGGCCGAGACCATTTCGGCCATAAATAATGCATCAGGAGAAAGCCTGAATCGTTCGGCAGTACGTACCGTCCGCTTTGAGATGGGTCCTTTAAAAGGGAAGTCCCCCGGCGAGGTGCTGAAAGAGGGCGCCAGCGGTCGGGCGGCACTGGAAAAACAGAGGGAGTATCTTGTTCGGAATTCAGTGGCATATCCGCGCAATCATGTTCTCATAGACGCCATAGACGCAGCGTTTGAGCACGCCCGAACCGGTAGTGATGAAACGGCGCCGGCTGACGAATCCGGCAGCGTGTCGCCGCAGCTCACGATATTGGGAGGGCAGGAATACAAGCCGCTGACCAGCAGGCCGACCAACAAGAACGGATTAACGTTCGTGTACAACGTTCTGCTCACGTTTGACCCTGTATTTAGAGCTCCGTTCGTGCTATCAATAACCAACGGGTACGCTCCCGTGGAAAATGTGGGGGGTGGACAGATTAACGTGCGAAGCAGTGCGGTAGAAGAGAAGTCGCAGATAAGAATGAACTTGATGAGAGGCGAGTGGGAAACGCTGGTATTTAAATTGTCAGACACGGTATCTGCGTTCAACATCAGCACCTTTAGAGAAAGGTATGAGGCCGCATGTAGGGACCGATTCAGGCAAGCGGAACAAAATCGGTAATAGCTACCTTTTTTTGTTAGTATGGGGATGCTATAATTTAATATATAATGCGTTGGATGTCTGAGACGCTACACCCCTATTGAAAGGAGATTTACGACATGGAATCCAATGACGACACTTACGAAAGCGAAAAAGAATACGAGAAAAATATGTATGCTTCCGGCAACGCGGAGGATTACATGAACGAAGTAGAAGATGAAGAAGAATGGAACAGGGTTCAGGCCGACAGTTCTGTTAAGGTCGATGAGGCCGGAGAAAGAACTGATGGGAAAAAGTTCGGCCTCAGAGACCGTTATCGTGTGGCTTGCGCATGTGCGTACATCATCTTCTTTATACCCTTGATTTTTGACAAGGAGGACGATGCCTGCCGGTTTCATGCGAGCCAAGGTGCGTTGGTTCACATTATCGAGGTCCTGGCATGGCTTGCAGGGTCATTATTATCCTCTGTGGGCATAGCGCTGCGCTCCGTACTTATCGTTTGGGTTGCTGGGGCTGTTTCATTAGTGCTGACAGCAGCGGTTATCATATTCATAGTTCTGGGCATTTTATCCGCACTAAGCGAAAAGAATACGCCGCTTCCTCTTATTGGGCACCTGATAGGCTACAGATATTTGTGATATTGGAGGTTATTGTTATGAGCATAAGGACTCACAGGTATATTACCATTATTCTTATAATATCCACTATTCTTACTCTTGCCTCCGGATGTGCCGCACCTGCATTTGAGCAGGAAGACACGTCCGTGGAGGCGCTAAAGGTCCATGACTCTCCCGTAGTAGACGACGAAGCGGGGGTAAGGGAGGAATCCGTTGCCGTACCAGAAGTTACCGAATCAGATAATAAAGATATAGCCGATGGATATTTCCGCTGCAGGGATATGTATTATAAAGACGTGCCAACGGAGTGGATTGACAATGGCAGCGTATCTGCACAATTCTGGGCGCCGTTCCCCACTGACCACAGTAAGTTGGAGTATGCCGATTCTGTAGAATACATGGCTGAGCCCAGGGAGGCAACGCTCTCGTATCCCCTGTATATAGGCGCCGAAAAAACACCAGGACGGGTTTTAAATCTTTTTGAAATGCAGAAAGAGTTTGGAGAGCTGTTGTTTCCCTGGACTATGCTTGATGCGGCTATACAGGGGTATGTAACAATGACAAATACCGCTTTGTATGATGACAGCCGCTATAAAAGCGGTAAGAACTATGTATGCCGGCTTTACACAACCGATGAGTATACCAGGTTCGTACAGGATACCGTAAGAGAGCATGATGCGGTAATGAAAGGAGCTTTTTCGACGGGCTGGAACTGTGTGTATGCCACGGAAGAAGGGCGCGAGAACGCCGTTTCCCGCGTGAGAGGAAGAGGCTACCTGTTTGTGGATAAGGCAGATGCGGACTTTTGCACCAAGCTTGGAGTTGAAACGGGTGCTTGGTACTATTGCGACATGGAAATAACAGTAGAGGGTTACTCTTTGGAAGAAAAGGGTGATATGACAATAAC
>CATXZX010000125.1 GCA_958404085.1 uncultured Prevotellaceae bacterium
CAAGGTCGATGTTATCATAACGGATGTATTTGTATGAAATACGTTTGACCAGCAGTACGTGTGGCGCGTCCTGTCGTTTCCTGACAACGGAGGAGGCCGGAAAGTTTGCGGAGTCGGCTTCGCTTTTCCTGCACGAGAGGGTGGAGGCCGAACGGATAGAAGTGTAGAAATGGCTGGGCGTTATCTGTGAAACAAGTCCTGGAGTACGGCGAGCGACTTCAGTGGCGGGAATGACGGAATGTGCAGCCTATAATAATCATTGATAAAGGTAAGCAGACGGTTGCGTTCCTCGTATGTAAAAGAAAAGAGGTGCATCGTTTCGTAACGCATACGCATGAGCAGCGGTATGCGGTGAGCTTCGTCGGGCGTAATGCGGTGGTTGTGGAGCGGACATGCCGGAACAAAACAGCTGTTGAGCATGTCGAACCAGTATCCCGGGTCGGCATGTTCCGTATTGGGGTAGAAACCGAGAAAACGTGACAACTGCATAAGAAAGACCAGGTGGAAATTGGTAAAACGGGCCTCGCAGGTGTCCAGCCATTGTATGGAGTTGGAAATATAGTCGAAAATCGGGCCTCCGTTGTGTTCCTCGCGTAGAGCATAACAAAGAAATTCGGACAGGAAGAGGGCCGTTGCCGTCTTATAAGGATGATAGGGAATGGAGACGAGCGGAATATGGCATCGGACGGCCTTGATGCGCTGGAGGGAGGCTGTCGGCCGGTGGTTCCAGTGGAGTTCGAGCAAGGCAAGCGGCCGGAATAATACGTTTTTGATTCCGGCCCGCGGCGAACGCGGTATGTTGACGAGGAAAGGGACACGGCCGTATTGGCGCGTGAATACTTCTACAATGTTTGCGCGATCGTTATATTTCAGTGAGCGGAGGACAATCGCTTCCGATTCGGTCAGCATATCGTTTTTTCTTTTTCTGCAAAGCTACTGTTTTTTTCGTATTTAAGGAGAAAATAGCGATAGGTTTGGAGACAATACGTGCCGAAAAAGGCTGAAAGAAGGATTGGAAAGAAGAAAAATGAGATGAGACGATATTTTTTTTACGAAATGTTTTGCGGAAATGAAAATATGCCGTATCTTTGCACTCGCAAAAAGGCCAAAAGCCAGTTGCTTAGTGAAAGCTAACGAAATGGAGGCCCGTTCGTCTATCGGTTAGGACGAGAGATTTTCATTCTCTAAAGAGGAGTTCGACTCTCCTACGGGCTACAAATAAAAAGATACGAAATAATGGCAAATCATAAATCTTCTGAAAAGAGATATCGTCAGGAGCGTAAGAGAAGACTCCATAACCGTTATTACGGTAAGACGATGCGTAACGCAGTTCGTAAGTTGCGTGCGACGACTGAGAAAGAGGCTGCTGTAGCTTTGCTTCCGGTTGTACAGAAAATGTTGGATAAATTGGCGAAGATAAACGTTATTCATAAGAATAAGGCTTCTAACCTGAAATCCAGTTGCATGATGCACGTAAATCGTTTGGGCTAAAAGTTCATAAGAATTATATTAGATCGAGGTCGATTCTTTACAGAAGAGTCGACCTCGGTCTTTTTTGTAAAGCGTTTTTTTGTAAGGCAAAAGGTTACTTTTTCCATTCTTTTTCCGAAAACAAAGCGGTGTCTTCCAATGGAAATGATTATCTTTGTACTTACGAAAAATAACAAATGAAACCGATGGAAGAAGAACAAAAAAACGAATCTACTTATTCCGCCAGTAATATTCAGGTGCTGGAAGGACTGGAGGCTGTGCGCAAGCGTCCGGCAATGTATATAGGCGATATCAGTGAAAAAGGTTTGCATCATCTTGTTTATGAAACGGTGGACAACTCCATTGATGAGGCGCTGGCAGGATATTGTACGCACATAGAAGTGACGATTTGCGAAGACGGTTCCATTATAGTACAGGATAACGGTCGTGGAATACCGGTCGATATACATGCAAAAGAGGGTAAATCTGCGCTCGAGGTCGTTATGACGGTGTTGCATGCCGGCGGAAAGTTCGATAAAGGATCTTATAAGGTTTCTGGTGGTCTGCACGGTGTGGGTGTTTCGTGTGTGAATGCCCTTTCGAGCCGAATGCTTTCCCAAGTCTTCCGTGATGGAAAAATCTATCAGCAGGAATATGCTAACGGAAAACCTCAGTACGATGTGAAAGTAGTGGGCGAAACCGAATTGCGCGGGACACGCCAACAGTTCTGGCCCGATGCAACGATATTTACCACGACAACTTATAAATATGATATATTGGCCAACCGGATGCGTGAACTCGCGTTCTTGAATGCCGGAATAACCATTACGCTGAGCGACCTGCGCCCGGATGATGAAGGAAATACGCGGACCGAGGTCTTTCATTCGAAAGATGGCTTGCGCGAGTTCGTACGTTATGTCGACAGCAGCCGAATCCATCTTTTCGATGACGTGATTTATTTGAATACAAAGAAGCAGGATGTACCCATTGAGGTGGCTATCATGTATAATACATCGTATAGCGAGAACATCCACTCGTATGTAAATAATATCAATACGATTGAAGGCGGAACTCATTTGGCCGGTTTCAGAATGGCATTGACACGTGTTTTGAAAAAATATGCGGAGGAAACGGCAGCCAAGACGCTTGAGAAATCGAAAGTAGAGATTGCGGGAGAAGATTTCCGCGAGGGCTTGACAGCTGTAATATCCATCAAAGTTGCAGAACCTCAGTTCGAAGGACAAACCAAGACAAAATTGGGAAACAGCGAGGTGACCGGAGCTGTACAACAGGCTGTCAGCGAGGCCTTGGGTAACTACCTGGAGGAACATCCGAAGGAGGCGAAACTGATTGTAGACAAGGTGATTCTGGCAGCGACGGCCCGTATTGCCGCCCGTAAGGCCCGGGAAAGCGTTCAGCGCAAGAGCCCGATGACAGGAGGAGGCCTGCCCGGAAAACTGGCAGACTGCTCGGACAAAGACCCGGTTAACTGCGAATTGTTCCTTGTCGAGGGAGATTCGGCCGGCGGCTCAGCGAAACAGGGACGTAACCGTTTTACGCAGGCTATTTTGCCCTTGCGTGGAAAAATCCTGAACGTTGAAAAGGCCATGTGGCACAAGGCTTTCGAAAGTGACGAAGTAAATAACATCATCCAAGCCCTCGGTATACGTTTCGGTTTGGGAGAAGACAGCAAAGAAGCCAACATCGAAAAACTGCGTTACCACAAAATCATTATTATGACCGATGCCGACGTCGATGGTTCGCACATCGACACTCTTATCATGACGCTTTTCTATCGTTACATGCCGCAATTGATTCAGGAGGGGCATCTTTATATCGCTACACCGCCGCTTTATCGTTGTAAGAAAGGAAATGTGGAGGAATATTGCTATAACGATGTGGATCGCCAGCGCTTTATTGACAAATATGGCGACGGTAATGAAAAAAGTATCCTTACCCAGCGTTACAAAGGTTTGGGAGAGATGAATCCGGCGCAGTTGTGGGAAACAACTATGGACCCCGAAACCCGTTTGCTGAAGCAGGTAACGATTGAGAACGCAGCAGAGGCCGACTATATCTTCTCTATGCTGATGGGCGATGACGTTGGTCCTCGTCGCGATTTTATAGAAAGAAATGCAACTTACGCTAACATTGACGCATAATCCGCAGAGAAATATCTTTATATAGGTTTCCGGTGAAACAGGTGCCGTTCTTTTCGATTTGAGAACGATCCTGTTTCAAAAAAGAAGCCAGTAATTTAAAAACAGAAAAAAGAGTCCGTTCATTGCATCGGGCTCTTTTTTAGTTTATATACATTATTTTTATTCACTCCTTCCTGTTTCTATTGATTCCTTTGGCCCTATATCCCGATGTTCGTCGATAAACAGTCTGGTCAACGTGCCCTTTTTATGAATGGAACGATTAAAGAAAATCGGTTATTGTTCGATACTGGAATCGATGTTTACATTATCTCGTTACAGCAGGCCTTCCACGGTCTACGTTTGTTGTATGTTATAGTTTAACGAACCATGAAGACGGAACTGTCGGCCTCGATTTGTTGGAATGTTTTCGGCGGGTTATACTTAATCTGAAAGAAATGTATCTGGAGGCGAAACCTTAATCGGAAACGGGAAATCCGATGTGATGAAAAGTCGGGCGACGTTTGGAGATATTTGTACAAGCAAAAGAAAGCGCGGCAAAGTTCATGCCGCGCTTTCTTTTGCTTGTATGTAAACTTTTTATGTCAGCCTGCTGCCGTACAAAGGAACAGGATGATGAGTTGGGCGGTGAGAATACGCAGGAACATGGCCAACGGATAAACCGTGGAGTAACCTACGGCCGGAGCATCGTTGCCTGCAGTCTGGTTGGCAAAGGCCAAGGCGGGCGGGTCGGTACAGCTACCGGCAATAAGACCCATCAGAGTGAAATAATTCAGTTTCAGTTTCAACCGGCCGATAGTTCCGATAATCAGAATCGGGATGACGGTGATAAGGAAACCGGTCCATACATATTTCAGACCATCGCCTGTTACGACGGTGTCCCAGAAGGTAGCTCCGGCCTGTATACCTACGCTCGAAAGGAAAAGGATGAGTCCCACCTCGCGCAACATGAGGTTGGCACTGGTTGTCGTGTATGTAGTGATGTTGAACTTATAGCCGAACGCACCGATAAGGATGGCAACAACCAGCGGACCGCCGGCCAGACCGAGTTTGACGGGAATGGCGGCTCCGGGGATGGAGATGGGAATTTGTCCGACCAGGATACCGACCAGGATGCCGAAGAAAATGGCACCGACATTGGGTGCGTCGAGGCGTTTGATGGAGTTACCCATGATGTTGGCTACGTGGTTTACGTTTTCTTCCGTACCGGTTGCCATGATGCGGTCACCGATTTGCAGGCGCAGGTTGCGGTCGGCAAAGAGGTCCATACCGGAGCGGGTGACACGCGTAACGTTTACGCCGTAGATGGAGCTGAAGTGCATTTCGCCGAATGTCTTTCCGTTTACTTCGGGTTTGGTTACAAGGATACGGCGCGATATGAGTTTCGAATCGGCGGCAATGGCGCTCTTCCAGTCAACGTCGAGTGCTTCGCCCAAAAGGAGCGTGATGGCCTCGGCCTCGGATTCGGCACAGACAAGGTGTATGTCCATACCCATTTCCAGTTTCGTTTCACCGTTCGGGATAAACATCTCGCCGTCTTTGATGCAGCGCGAGCATACGAACTCGCGGTTCAGGAAACCGTGCAACTGCTGCAAAGTACGGCCTACGACCGCCTTGTTCGTGATGCGGATAACCAGGTGTTTCGGCGTGGCGTGCGGATTGCTCTCCTGTTCGTTGCGTATGCTTTCCTCTTCCTCCGAAAGTTTGATTTTACAGATGTAGCGAATGGCGATTGTAGCGCCGATGATGCCTACTACACCAAGCGGGTAGGCGCAGGCATAGCCCGATCCGATAGCCGGTATGTCGTCGGCCGAGAAGAAGCTGGACAATGCACCGTTGGCCGCGCCCAGACCTGGCGTGTTGGTCACGGCACCGCAGAGAACACCTACCATCATCGGCAGATTCTTCGGGTTATTGGTATCGAACAGGCAATAATACAATACGAGCATTGTGGTGACGTTGAGCAGCACAAGCCCGATCGTAAGCAAGTTCATGCTCATACCGCCTTTGCGGAATGAGGCAAAAAAACTGGGTCCTACCTGAAGTCCGATGCAGTAAACAAACAGAATCAGGCCGAACTCTTTAACGAATTCGATGGTGGCGTGGGGTGCGGCGAGCGTGATGCCTGTTGCGGCCTTGAATACATGGCCGGCCACAATACCTGCGAACAGCACGAACGTAACTCCCAGCGAGATACCGCCAAGTTTGATTTTCCCGAGTTTGACTCCGATGCAGATAACCGCGGCGTACAGCACAACGATATGAGCAATGGAATCGGGATTTGTCAAAAGATTAATGAACCATTCCATAATTATAAAGGTATAAATACATGTTGAAATCGCGCTAAGCGGGTGCAAAAGTAGTTAAAAAAGAGCTATGAAGCCAATTTTTTGCCGTGT
>CATXZX010000126.1 GCA_958404085.1 uncultured Prevotellaceae bacterium
GTAAACCGTATGTAGGGCTGCAGGAATTGGTCTGAGTAGGCATGTAGTCCGGCGTGGTGTCCCATGTGTATGAGGTAAGTGTCCGGCGAACCCAGCGATTTGGAAAAAGCGATGGCTTCCTCTATGGTTTGGTGCGAGGGGTGCGGAGTATGCCGGAGTCCGTTTACCACCAAAGTCTTGCATCCTCTTGCGTAGTCCATCTCGGATGGTTCGATGGTCTTCATATCCGTAATATAGACCAGGTCATTCAGACGGAATCCGAGAATGGGCAGTTTCCCGTGCATGACCCTGAAAGGGGTTACAGCGATATTTTTAATTTTTAGAGTCTGATGCGGCTTTATTTCGGTGAGATGGATCTGAGGAACCCCCGGATATTTATGCTCTGCGAAGCAGTATGGAATACGTTCCCGCAGGTGATTGCAACAGTAAGAGTCCGAATAGACATGTACTTCGCCGAACACACAAAATGGGCGGAGGTCATCCAGTCCCCCCACATGGTCGTAATGTTCATGAGTGATTAAAACCGAATCGAGTGGTCTGAAACGGGGATGCCGCAACATTTGTTCCCGAAAATCGGGGCCGCAATCAAGCAGTATGCAAGTGTCTTCATCCTCTATCAGTACCGATGTCCGCAGGCGTTTGTCTCTGGGATCTGCGGATGTGCATACGTCGCATTTACATCCTATTTGAGGTACGCCGGTACTTGTTCCGGTTCCTAAAAATGTAAGTTTCATAGGATATTGACTTCAGGATGAATTTCAATGTCGAATTTATTCTTTACATCGGTCTGTATGGCTTTGCATAGATTCAGCACATCGTTTCCGCTTGCTCTGCCTTTGTTTATCAGTACTAAAGCCTGTTTTTCGTAAACGGCTGCATCTCCCATGCTTTTGCCTTTCCATCCACACTGTTCTATCAGCCAGCCGGCTGGAATTTTGACCGAATCTTCCGTAACGGAGTAGTGCGGCATTTGAGGGTAAAGGCCTGTTAAAGTCTCATAGACCTTTCTGGGAACAATCGGATTCATGAAAAAAGAGCCGGCGTTTCCCGTTTGTTCGGGATCCGGCAGTTTGTTTTGGCGGATGTCCGTTATAATGTGGCGTATCAGTCCGGGAGTCAGTTCTTCGTCTGCATGATGTTTGTTCAAGATTTCTTGAATAGCGCCATACGCTGTATGCGGGGTAAATATCCGGGAGAATTTATACGTTACGTGGGTGATGATGTATTGATTTCTCCATTCATTTTTGAAAATACTTTGGCGGTATGAGTACCGGCAGTCGGTATTTTTGAATCGAACTGTTCTGCCGCTTTTAATTTCCAGGGCCTCGACAGATTCTATAAGGTCTTTAACCTCTACACCATAGGCTCCGATATTTTGAACAGCGCTGGCTCCCACTTCTCCGGGGATGTTCGACAGATTCTCGCCGCCCGACAATCCTTTCGACAAACTGTATTCAATCACGTGGTCCCATGTTTCGCCCGATCCGACCCGTATGGTTACATAGGTGTCTGTCTCTTCGCTGATTTCGAATCCACGTATGGCCGAATGAAATATCCATCCTTGAAAATCACGCGTAAAGAGAACGTTGCTTCCACGGCCTACGACGAATAATTCTTCGCCTGTTTCTCGCCACAGTTGCAGCGCAGAACGCAATTCGTCTGTACTTTCGAATTCAATGAAATGCGCCGTACGTGCGTGGATGCCGAATGTATTGTGCGGGAGTAAGGAATAATTTTCTTCGTGCCTCATGTCAATTCGTTTATCATTCAGATCTTAAATTTTACCAGTCGCCACAAATGTTCGTATCGCTGGAACGTAAGAGTGTTCATCATGCTGTTGGATATTCCTCTGAATACCAAAGTTCTTCTGCCTTGGGTCGAAAGATGTTGTCCGTAGTCTATGTTGACGATGACGTCTGTCGGCAACTGCGGTTTGAAGGCGAACCATTGGTCAATGTCTACTACGCCGTTGATTTCCTGCTCTGAGATATCTTCATCGAATGTCGCGAAATTGACATATTCGGCAACATGCTTTCGCTGGAAAATGGAGTCGGATGCAAAATGCCGGTAGAATTGGATAAAGTCCCCGTACCGGTGCGATGATAACGGTATCATACGGATGCCGGTAAGCATCCATTTTCCTACCAGTTTCTGAAAAATATACTGTTTGATGCGTTCTTTATTCAGGTAAATCCATTCCAAGTTAACTTTCGATAGCTCCGCGTCTTTTTCGATGCTTAGCTGCTGTTCGCTGCTGACCAGCGTGACGTAAACATCCTCCGTAGAGTGCATCGGATTGAAGGTCCATTCTTTTCTTGAAAGGTACGTCGTATCATTGTTGGTATAGACCGGCAACGGAAATACGATGCGGCGGTACTGAAAATGTCTGTTTGTCGAAAAAGAATAGATGAAATCATCAAAAAACTCATCGACACTTTGTGGAGGGTCTGCTTCCTGCGAATCAGGGATTATCGTGTCGATAACTGTTTGCTGTGTATCGACATGAGTCTGTACGGCTGTTTCCTGAACGTGTACTTCTTTTTTATTATCCAAGCATGCACTGAAAAGCAAAGCACTCAGACAAATCCAAACAAAACGGTTCATTCTATTCACTAAAAGTTGGGCAAAAATACAGCTTTTATTACTATTGAAGGTACTATTTGCGTATAAATCTTTATCTTTGCAAACAAATTTCTGAAGATAATAACCATAAAATCATGATAGAGAGAATAAATCAGTTATTAGCTGAGGTAAAACAGCTTCAAGCTGCTGATGAAAAAGAGCTTGAGACACTCCGGATAAAATTTTTAAGTAAAAAAGGTGTTATCAACGACCTGATGGCCGATTTCCGCAACGTGTTGCCCGAGAGCAAGAAGGAAATCGGTATGAAACTGAATGAATTGAAGAACGCCGCCCAAGAGAAAATCAACGAACTTCGTACATCTATTACGATCAAGGACGACTGTTCGGCCGATGTCGATTTGACGCGTACTGCGTATCCCGTTAGTCTGGGCACACGCCATCCTCTTACGATTGTTAAGAACGAGATTATCGATATATTCTCCCGTTTGGGCTTTTGTCTGGCCGAAGGACCCGAGATAGAAGATGACTGGCATGTCTTTTCATCGATGAATTTTGCCGAAGACCATCCTGCGCGCGACATGCAGGACACGTTCTTCATCGAGTCGCACCCCGATATAATTTTGCGTACCCACACAAGTTCTGTGCAAAGCCGTGTAATGGAATCCCAGAAACCGCCCATTCGTGTGATATGTCCCGGTCGTGTATACCGTAACGAGGCCATCAGTGCCCGCGCCCACTGTTTCTTCCATCAGGTCGAAGGTCTCTATGTCGACAAGAACGTATCGTTTACTGACCTGAAACAGGTACTTTTGCTCTTTGCCCAGGAGATGTTCGGCAGCGGTACGCAGATACGCCTCCGTCCGTCGTATTTCCCGTTCACCGAGCCTTCGGCCGAGATGGACATCTCGTGCAATATTTGCGGCGGAAAGGGATGCTCGTTTTGCAAGCATACCGGTTGGGTCGAGATTCTGGGTTGCGGTATGGTCGATCCGGCCGTGCTTGAGGCCAACGGGATAGACAGTAAAGAATATACCGGCTATGCGTTCGGTATGGGAGTAGAGCGTATCACGAATCTGAAGTACCAGGTTAAGGATTTGAGAATGTTCTCTGAAAACGATATCCGTTTCTTGGATGAATTTGTGGCCGCTCATTAAAAAGTCGCAGTAAGGAAACATGACAGATACCCTTATCGCATAAAGGACAGTAACCCGCGTTTGTTTGGGTCGCTGTCCTTTTGTTTTTAGGTATATAGACAGTTTTGGTACATAGCACAACAGATTGGAAAGAATGAAACCTCAGGAAAAAGAACCGGAACTCAACGAACATCATAAACAAGAGTATGCCCCCAGCCATACGGCGGAACATCTGCTCAATCAGACGATGGTCCGCATGTTCGGATGCGAACGTTCCGAAAATGCACATGTCGAACGTAAGAAAAGTAAGATCAGTTTTCTGTTGCCCGAATGCCCTTCCGACGAAAGCGTAGAGGAGATAGTCCGCAGAATGAATGAACTGATAGAGGACGACTTGCCCGTATCTTACGAATATACGACGATAGACCATCTTCCGCCGACCGTAAATCCGAAACGCTTGCCGCAAAATGTCAGCCGGACCATACGTTTGGTGAAGATCGGCGATTATGATTGTTGCCCTTGTATCGGTGAGCATGTAGCACATACGGCGCAAATCGGAAAATTTATTTTGTTGGGGACGAATTGGGACGCGGAAAAGCATAGTTTCCGCATCCGTTTCAAGACAGATTCGGACTATTGAGTGCCATACGTCATGATTTCGGTATTGATACCTACATACAATTATGATTGTACGCGTCTTGTAGGCGAACTGCATAGGCAGGGACAGGCCATGTTGGCTGCCGGTTTGCATTTCGAGTACGAAATACTGGTAGGCGACGATGCCTCGACAGATTCGACCTCGTTGGCTGCCAATCGGGAGGTAAACCGGCAATCGCACTGTCGGTTTGTCGAGTTTCCCGAAAATCGTGGACGGGCCGCCATACGTAATGAATTGGCCCGGATGGCCCGGTACGAGTACCTGCTTTTTATAGATAGCGACGCACAAGTCTGTTCGGCGGATTTTCTTCGTCGATATTATTTGTCCGCACCGGGCCGTAGTGTCGTGGTGGGAGGACTGTTCAATGTTCCGGTACAGCCTTCGCCCGCAGTCAGCCTGCGTTATCGTTATGAGGAGGCTGCCCAGCCTCGTTGGACCGTGGCATATCGTGAGAAACATCCTTATGATGCTTTTTCCACATTCAATTTTCTGATTCGTAAGGATGTTTTTATGCAGATTCGCTTCGACGAAAGGTGTCAGCATTACGGCTACGAGGACACACTCTTCGGTTTTGAACTGGAACGACGCGGCATACCGGTTCTGCATATCGATAACCGTTTGGTCCACACGGGACTGGAGGAGAACAGCGTGTTTCTCAGAAAAACAGAAGCGGCACTCCGTACTTTAGCCGGACTCGACGAACGTACGCAGCATCGGGTGAGGGTTTCGCGTACGGCAAACGTCCTGCGTCGTTACGGTTGTGCAACCGTGTTCCGGAGTCTGCACCGTATTTTTTCCGGGACCGAAAGGAAACATCTGTGCGGAAAATCGCCCAGCCTGTTCGTCTTTAATTTGTACAAACTGGGCTATTATCTTACTTTGAAGCATTCTGGGAACGATCGTCCCGGGAATATTGTTTAATGACACTGTACGCATCGTAGATGCCCAGCTCGCCGGCTTTGCTTAGGTCGGCAAAACCTTCGGAGCGTTTTTGCAATTTAAAGAATACCAGTCCGCGGTTGAAGTAGGCTTCGGCCATGTGCGGGTCCAGGTTGATAGCTCGTGTGAAACACGTTGCGGCTTCTATGTATTCTCCCGTTTCCATCAGAATGCAACCTTTGTTGTAGAAAGCATACGGATTTGCCTCGTCCTGTCTGATGATTTTGTTCAAATCGTTCAGCGAGGCTTTCAACATGATTTGTCCGGCCTTTATCGGGACTGGTTGTTCCTTTTCGGTCTTTATGGATTCCTGTTGCAACCGTTTTTCCATGTCGTACAGGCGTACGTTGGCCGTTGCACGTTGGAAATGTGCAATCAGCGAGAGTGAATCCAGCCGGATTGCGTGATCCAGGTCCTGAAGCGATGCCTTGAGGTCGTGCATGGCGGAGTGGTACAATGCCCGCAGTATGTAGAGGCTGGATTCTTCTTTTTGGGAAAGAGCCTCGTCAAGGCTGCTGATGCGTGCCGATAGAGTGTCGATGCTCAGGCTGCTTGCAGACGTACTTTGCGTTTGCAGGATGATGCGTCCGTAACGGTTGCGGAAGGGGCGATCCCATTTGTCCAGCAGGGCCCAATATCCGGTCCGGCTTTTGCTGGTCCGGTTGAGTCCCGCTATCGAAAGTTCGTACAAGGGTTGGCGAAGGATTTCCACTTT
>CATXZX010000127.1 GCA_958404085.1 uncultured Prevotellaceae bacterium
ACAACTGAGTATCTATTCGCGCCGTTTCCTCATCCACACCATGAAACTTGTAGGGGCAAAATGGAGTTTCATCCGGAAACCGTTCCTTACAAGCGCCTTCTGGATAGGCGTCGTGTCGGCCGTGCTGGCCGGAGGCCTGCTGACAGCCGGCATCACGGTACTTCTTGACTTCGAACCGCAGATGGCGAACGTCGTCACGTGGCAGATATATGCCATTACCATGGGGTCGGTCGTATGTTGCGGCATCCTGCTCACCCTGATCTGCGCATGGCTTTCGGTCAACAAGTACCTGCGCATGAAAGCCAACCGCCTGTATACGATGTAAGACAAAGCGCGAAACAATCCGAACGTAAACTTATTAAAAAAACTATGAATAAGAAGAATTTAGCATTCAGCAAAACCAATTTCATCCTGCTGGCCGCAGGCATGCTGACCATTGTCATCGGCTTCATCCTCATGATGGGCGGTTCCTCGACGGAGGAAGCATTCAATCCCGACATCTTCAGCGTACGCCGCATCAAGGTGGCACCCATTGTATGCCTCTTCGGTTTTCTTTTCATTATTTTCGCCATCCTCTACCAGCCCCGTTCTAAGCAAACGGACAACGAAGAATCTCAAAACGACTAAATCATGGACTTCATACAAACCGTTATCATCGCCATTGTCGAAGGACTTACCGAATTTCTCCCCGTCTCGTCCACCGGCCACATGATTATTACGCAAGGCCTGCTGGGCATGGAGAGCACGCCCTTCCTGAAAGCCTTTACCGTAATCATCCAGTTCGGCGCCATCCTGTCGGTCGTATGCCTCTACTGGCGCAAATTTTTCTACCCCGAGAGCATGCAGACCCACGGCTACACGTGGTGGGAGGCCATACGGCGCTTCTATCTGCGCCTGATAGTCGGTGTGTTGCCGGCCGTGGTGCTGGGCCTGTCGTTCAACGACTTTATCGAGTCCAATCTGGGCAATGTAACCCTTGTCGCCGTCATGCTGATTATCGGCGGCGTGTTCATGCTTTTCTGCGACAAGCTGTTCAACAAAGGCAGCGAACAGACTGAAATGACCTTCAAGCGCGCCTTCATCATCGGCGTGTTCCAGTGCATCTCCATGATTCCCGGCGTATCGCGTTCCATGTCCACCATCGTGGGCGGCATGGCGCAGAAACTGACGCGCAAGGCCGCAGCCGAGTTCTCCTTCTTCCTGGCTGTCCCCACCATGTTCGGCGCAACCTGTCTGGAAACGTACAAACTGATAACCGGCGGCGAGGGAAACGTCCTGACCCAAGGCAATAACCTCGAAATGCTCCTCATAGGCAGTATCGTAGCCTTCGTCGTAGCCATTGCCGCCATCAAGTTTTTCATCAACTACGTTGCCAAATACGGCTTCGTAGCCTTCGGTTGGTACCGCATCGTAGTCGGTCTGCTCATCCTGGGTCTCGGCTGGATGGGCTACGACCTGAAAATGGAATAACGCCCAGATATTCGGAAAAACCTCCGTTGTTTTTTAAAATAGCTCCGCGATCATGATAAATCCCCTGCAAGGAGAAATTCTAGCATTCGACAAGCCCTACGGATGGACGTCCTTCGGGTTAGTAGCCAAAGTACGCTGGCTGCTCACGCAACGCCTCGACAAACGGAAAATCAAGGTCGGCCACGCCGGCACACTCGACCCGCTGGCCACAGGCGTGATGCTCATCTGTACCGGCAAGGCGACCAAACGCATCGAAGAACTCCAGCTGCACACCAAAGAGTACGTGGCCGACATCCGGCTCGGAGCCACTACGCCGAGCTACGATCTGGAGCATCCCGTAGACGCCACCTATCCCACCGACCACATTACCCGTGAGGAAGTGGAACGCGTCCTGAAATCGTTCGAAGGCGACATCCTTCAGACACCCCCGGCATTCTCGGCCTGCAAGGTGGACGGAAAACGCGCCTACGACCTGGCCCGTAAAGGAAAAGACGTGGAACTGAAGGCCGAAATAGAACTCACGGCATACGACATGCCGCACATCCGGATACGCGTGGTATGCAGCAAAGGGACCTACATCCGCGCCCTGGCACGCGACATCGGCCAGGCACTCCGCAGCGGCGCCCACCTGACAGCCCTCCGGAGGACACGCGTAGGCGATTACCGCGTCGACGACTGCCACAAGCTGGAAGATTTCGAACAATGGCTCGGCCAACAGGACATCGAAACCGAAATAAGTTAGAAAATAAACCATAGCGAATGAAATTATCTCAGTTCAAGTTCAAATTACCCGAAGAGAAAATCGCACTCTACCCCGCACCCCATCGCGACGAGTGCCGCATGATGGTCCTGCACCGCAAGACCGGCGAAATAGAACACCGCATGTTCAAGGAAATACTCCAGTACTTCGACGAACACGACGTATTCATCTTCAACGACACAAAGGTGTTTCCCGCCCGGCTCTACGGTAACAAGGAAAAAACAGGCGCACGTATCGAAGTGTTTCTGCTCCGCGAGCTTAACGAGGAACTCCGCTTGTGGGACGTACTGGTAGACCCGGCCCGCAAAATACGCATCGGAAACAAACTTTATTTCGGTGAAGACGATTCCATCGTGGCCGAAGTCATCGACAATACGACAAGCCGCGGTCGCACCCTGCGCTTCCTTTACGACGGACCGCACGACGAATTCAAACAACAGCTCTACGCCCTCGGCGAAGCTCCCGTCCCGCGCTTCATCGACCGTCCTACGGAACCCGAAGACGCCGAACGTTTCCAATGTATCTTTGCCAAGAACGAGGGAGCCGTCACCGCGCCTTCCGCCGGGCTCCACTTTTCGCGCGAACTGATGAAGCGTATGGAAATCAAAGGCATCGACTTCGCCTACGTGACCATGCACTGCGGATTGGGCAACTTCCGGAGTACCGACGTCGAGGACCTGACCAAACACAAGATGGACTCCGAACAAATGTTCATAGACGAGGCTTGCTGCGAGATTGTAAACAAGGCCAAAGACAACGAACATAAAATCGTAGCCGTGGGCACTACGGTGCAGCGGGCCATCGAAACGGCCGTCAGCACCAATGGTCATATCAAAGCCTACGAAGGCTGGACCAACAAGTTCATATTCCCGCCATATAACTTCACCGTCGCCGACGCCATGATAGCCAACTTCCACCTGCCTTACAGCACCATGCTGATGCTTACCGCCGCCTTCGGTGAATACGAGTACACCATGGAGGCCTACCAGACGGCACTCAAGGAAGACTACAAGTTCGGTCCTTACGGCGATGCCTTACTCATTGTCGACTAACAAGCCATGGCAAAAGTTCTGATAGGGCTGGGGAGCAACCTCGGCAACAGGAAACTCAACATGGAAGCCGCCATCCGTTCCATCGAGAAGAACGTAGCCCCCGTGCTGGCGTACTCCACGATGCACGAGACGGCCCCCGAAGGCTTCGAGACGGCCCACCGTTTCCTGAACGCGGCCCTCGAAATCGAAACGGACCTCTCGCCGTTGCAACTGCTCCATATCCTGCAAATCATAGAGACCGACCTGGGACGTACCTACAAGTCAGTAGACGGCATCTACTGCGACCGGACCATCGACATCGACCTGCTCGACTACGAAGGATGCACCATGAACCTGACCGAGCTGACCCTGCCGCATCCCCGGCTGCACAAACGCCGCTTCGTCCTGGAGCCGTTGAACGAAATTGCACCCGGATGGCAGCACCCGCTGCTACACCTCACACCCGGCCAGATGCTCGAACTGCTCGACACGACGGAGCAAAAAGATTGAAACCGGCCGCTGTCCGATACCAAGTGCGTGCGGAAACAAGTCCCGACCCGGACAACTTGTTTCCGCACGCACTTTTTCTGTTTCCCGGGGCTTACTTATTGTATTTTTTCACCCCTATTTCCTGTATGGAGAGCGGTATTTCAAAAAAAATCGGGCAATACTTGAAAAAAACTTTCCACATTTCGATTAAATCAAAAAAAGTGCCTATATTTGCCCTTGTAATTTTGTTTTTTTCATGGACAGTTTAATCACAAAAGGCGTCGTTCGCGAGAATAGCGCCTTTTATTTTTTATAAACTGCCTTCTTTTTTCCTCCATCTCCTTTTCACTTTACCTGCTCCGCCGGCCAGGGAACCGGTTTCCCCGTAGCCTTGAACGAAGGACGCTGTGCCCGGCAGTCCTTGAGCCGTTCCGTCAGTTCGCGGGCCAATTCCCGTACGCGCTGCGGCTCTTCCGCCACCAGGTTGCGCCGTTCGCCGATGTCCTCGCGCACGTTGTAAAGACGGAGTTCCTGCGTTTCCCAGAAATAAATCAACTTATAATCGCCCTTCAGGATGGCCGACGTCGCGCCGTAGCCCTCGGCACGGTTCTGACTCTCGCCCCACAGGTTCGGATAATGCCAGACGGGTGTACACTCGCGCCGCAGACTGCTGTCCTTCAGCACATCGGCAAAACTCTTTCCGTCCACCCGTTGCGAACACGAATACTGCGTCACTTCCGCCATGTCCAGGATGGTCGGAAAGAAGTCCTCTATCATGACCCGGTTCGTATTCACCGTTCCTCCCTGCGTCACTCCCGGCCAGTACACCAGCATGGGTTCGCGCACGCCGCCCTCGTAGGCCGAGCCCTTACCGGCCCGCGCCGGATAATTCTGGTCGTAGTCCGTACGTCCCTGACGCACGCTGACCCCCTGGCCGCCGTTGTCCGACATAAAAAGAATGATGGTACGGGCCGCCACGGCGGGCCGTTTCTCCAGATAATCGAGTACGTCGCCCAGACTCTTGTCCATTCCCTCCACCAGGGCCGCGTGGTTTATCTCCTGGCGGTTCAGCCGGGCATTCAGCTGGCGGTCGAACACACCACCCCCGTCCGCTTCCGTATAGTGGGCCGTAAAACGTTCATCCGGTTTGTAAGGCGCGTGGATGGCATAGTGCGAGAGGTACAGGTAAAAGGGCTGCTGCCGCGCAATGGGCACCTCGATGGCCTTCAGCGCCTCCTGTGTGAGCGCCTCGGTCAGGAACACGCCCCGGGCGGCATAGTCGTCGAGTCCCGTCACATGGAAATCGCCCGTCCCGTAGTTCTCGCGCGCCAGGTAGCTGCCCGGCGCGCCATTAGCCCCGCCCGCTATGTTCACATCGAAGCCGAAACTGAGCGGATCGGCCCCCGCGGTAGAGATGGCTCCCCAGTGCGCCTTGCCGCAATGGATGGTGTAGTAACCGTTGTCGCGCAGTATCTGCGGCAACGGAGTGGCCAGCGCCGTATTCTTCAGGTCGTGCGCACGCGTCACCGTGTCGGGTTGCAACCCGTTGTAGTTCCAGTCGGGAAGGTCCAGCACCGCGCTCGGCGCATCGTTGAGCGCATCGTAACGGAGTGTCCAGTTGGTCACGCGGTGGCGTGCGGCGTTCATGCCCGTCATCAGGCTGCATCGCGAGGGCGACGACACGGAACAAGCGTATGCCTCGGTAAACTTCACGCCCAGGCGGGCCAGCCGTTCCATGGCCGGCGTGCGGTATCGCTCGTTCAGGGGGGTCCGTTCCTTCCAGAAGGGGACCGACGTCTCCTGCCAACCCATATCGTCCACCAGAAAAAAGATGATGTTAGGCCGCGCCTTGTTGGTAGCCGCCACCGCCGGGGCAGCCGCTACGGTTCCAGCGGCCAATAAAAGGGAAGACCGCAGTCCTGCAAATCGTTTCATGTCTGTTTTTTTGAAGTATTCCGAATCTTTTCCGCACGTCGGCCTCCACCAAGGACATACCGACCGCGGGATGCCTCGCAAAGATACGACAAGTAAACAGGATAATCCCCATTCCGTCCCGGCAAAAACGGCGCATTCTGAGAAATAAGTCCCCCTCTCCCGTTCGGCCGAGGCCTGCCGGGAACCCGCAGGACGGAGATATTTCAAAAAAGCAGGCCCCTCTTTCAAAATATCTCCGTCCTGTGCGCGCCGGCATGCCGCGCACATCCTCCGCCGCACAAAAAATAGGGTTCCGCGGTGCGCCGGTACGCCGGCGAATCGTTATCTTTGCAG
>CATXZX010000128.1 GCA_958404085.1 uncultured Prevotellaceae bacterium
CTCCCGCGGGCACAGCCGGAGAAAAACAGCGCCCTTGTATTTTTTACGGACGTGGCGGAAATTTCCGGCGGGTGCTTCCGGAGAGTTTCAAACATCCTGCGTAATAAAAAATAGGACCAGAAGTTTTGTATTATGCAATAAAAACATTATGTTTGCAGTACATAATAAATTTAAAACGCATGAAATTCGTTGACAGAACAGACGAGGCCGCACGCCTGAAGGCTGCGCTCGCAAGCGGAAGACCCTCGTTAGTCGTGATGTATGGGCGCAGACGGTTGGGCAAGTCTACGCTTGTCAAAAGGGTACTGTCGGACAAGGATGTCTATTTCCTTGCCGACCGTTCGGACGGACAACATCAGAGAACGTTGCTTGCGAAAGTGATGGCACAGGTGTTCCCCGATTTCGACAAACTGGCATATCCGGATTGGGAAACGATGTTCCGTGCCGTCAATTATCGGACAAACGAGCGTTTTACCCTATGCCTGGATGAGTTTCCGTATCTGGTGGAGCAATCTTCGGAACTGCCGTCTGTGTTGCAGAAGCTCATCGACGAAAAGCAACTGAAGTATAATCTTGTGCTTTGCGGTTCCTCGCAAAACATGATGTATGGTTTGTTTCTTGATGCTACTGCCCCTCTTTATGGCCGGACCGATGAAATCATGCGCCTTGCGCCGATACGGTTGCCGTATATCCGCGAGGCGTTGAACCTCGATGCCGCCAGTGCCATCGAGGAGTATGCCGTATGGGGCGGTGTACCGCGTTATTGGGAACTGAGGGAAAACCGGGACTCGCTCGACAACGCCATGTGGCACAATGTTCTCTCCGTAAACGGAACGCTTTATGAGGAACCGGCAAAACTCTTTCAGGACGATGTAAAGGATATGGTCAAGACGTCGACGATAATGTCTTACATCGGTACCGGAGCGAACCGGCTGTCCGAGATTGCGGCGCGGTGCGGTGAACCGGCCACCAATCTGTCCCGGCCCTTGAAGAAACTTATCGACCTCGGGTTTCTGGAGAAAGACGTACCGTTCGGTATCGATGAAAAGAATGCGAAAAAGAGTCTTTATAAGATTGCCGATCCGTTTATGGCTTTCTATTATCAGTTCGTTGTGCCCAACCGGTCATTCATCGAACTGGACCGCCGGTTGCCCGTAAGCCAGGCTTTGGATGCCCATTTCCAGGAGTATGTGAGCATGTGGTGGGAAAAACTGTGCAGGGATGCCGTGACCGGAAACTGTATAGGTGGAGTGGTCTACGGCAAGGCCAAACGCTGGTGGGGCTCTGTTCTCAATGAAGACAAAAAGCCGGAACAGGTTGAACTCGATGTGGTGGCGGAATCGCTCGATAAGAACTATTTGCTGGTAGGCGAATGCAAATGGACGGCACAAGAGAACAGCCGGCGGCTTACGGCCGAACTTCGCCGCAAGGCCCGTCTGTTGCCGTTTGCCGCGGACCACACCGTTGTGCCGGTATTGTTTCTTAAAAATACGCCGTTGGAGGATGCCGGAAACACGATGGTTCCGGAGGATGTCGTCGGGCTGATGGGATAAAAGTGGGAACAATTTCGTTCCTCCGGCCTGCGCCGTGCCTTCCCGCAGGCCAAAAAACGGGTCAAGCCTTTCGTCGCTTCGTTTTTTCTGCCTACCTTTGTTGCGCCACCCGGCATCCGTTTTATTTAGAAAGATTCATAGCATGGCTCAGAAACTGGTACAGACACAGACTATCGCGCAGACCCAGACGCTTGCCCCGCAACAGTTGTTGCTGGTGCGTATGTTGGAGTTGCCCGTGACGGAACTGTCGGACCGCATACACGACGAGTTGATGGACAACGAGGCGTTGGAAGAGGCCGACAGCGAGACCTACGACAGTGCCGAGGAGACCGGCGGGCAGGATGCGGACAGCGGCGATGCGGCCGACGAGAGCGCCCACGACGATGCGCTGGCCGATTACCTGAACGACGACGATGTGCCCGATTATCTGGTGAGGCGTTCGGAGGAAGCGGGCGAACGGGCCGAGATACCCATCGGCACCGTTGTTACGTTCCACGAGACTCTGCTCCGCCAGATGGGCGAGTCGGACCTCGACGACCACACCCGCGAGTTGCTGGAATATCTGATCGGTTCGCTCGACGACGACGGTTTCCTGCGCCGCGACCTCGAGAGTCTGGTGGACGAACTGGCCATCTATCACAACGTGACGGCTACGGTGGAGGAACTGGAGCGTGCCTTGCACATCCTGCAGGACTTCGAGCCGCGGGGCATCGGTGCCCGTACACTCCAAGAGTGTCTGCTGTTGCAATTGCGGGCCCCCGAGTACCGTTCGCCCTACCGGAAACAGGAAATAGAAATCATGGAACGCTGCTATACCGACTTTGTGCGCAAAAACTGGACGCGCATAGCCGAACGCATCGGCGCGGACGAGGAAACCATGGAACATATCCGTGCCTCGTTGCGCCGGCTCAACCCGCGGCCCGGTAGCGCGCTCGACGAACCCTCGACTGCTACGGCCGCCCTGCTGGTGCCCGACTTCGTGGTGGAGAACGGGAGCGACGGCATACCGGTGGTCCGTCTGAACAGCGGCGACGTGCCCGAACTGCGTGTGAGCCGTTCGTTCCGCCAGTCGCTCGAGACTTATGCGGCCGGACAGCAAAACCTGTCGCGCGAACAGCGCGACGCTTATCTCTACACGAAGCGGAAAATAGATGCGGCGCGCGGATTCATAGAGGCCGTCAGGCAGCGGCGCATAACGCTGCTCGCTACGATGGAGGCCATCGTGGACCTGCAACGCCCCTTCTTCGAGGAGGGCGACGAGGCGGCACTGCGTCCCATGATACTGAAGGACGTGGCCGTGCGCGCCGGGCTCGACATTTCGACCGTCTCGCGCGTGACGAACGGGAAATACGTAGAGACGGAATTCGGCATCTATCCGCTGAAATTCTTCTTCAATGACAAATTTTCGGTAGAAGGGAAGGACCTTTCGACGCTTGCCGTGAAAAATGCGCTGAAGTCCCTTGTCGGCAGCGAGGACAGTACAGCCCCGATGACCGACGACGAACTGGCTCTCCGGCTCAAGGAGCAGGGTTTCCCCGTAGCGCGGCGCACCGTGGCCAAATATCGGGAGCAACTGGGCATTCCCGTGGCGCGGCTCAGACGGTAGGCGCATTCCGCAACAAAAGACTCAAACAACAGACGAATGAAAGACAAATACATCATCCTTACGGCGCGCTTCATCTCGATGCTGTTCACCCCGTTTTATTTTCCGGTACTGGCCTTTGCGGCACTCTTTACGTTCAGTTACCTGAACCTGCTTCCGCTGAGCTACCGTCTCAGCATGCTCGGCATCGTTTATCTGTTTACGGTCTTTATGCCTCAGTTCGCCATCTTCCTGTACCGGCGCATCAACGGATGGACCCGCCGCCAGCTCGGCGCGCGCAACAAACGTATTGTTCCCTACCTGCTTTCCATTGCGAGTTACGGCAGTTGTCTTTACCTGATGCACAGCCTTCACATGCCCCGCTTCATGATGGGTATCATCGTCTGTGCGCTTTCCATCCAGATTATCTGTGCCCTGCTGAACAGCCGCATCAAGGTCAGTACCCATTCGGCCGCGGCAGGCGGTGTCATCGGCGCATTGCTGGCGTTTTCGTACATCTTCTCGTTCGACGCTACGGGCTGGCTCTGCTTCACCATCATCCTGTCCGGTGCGGTGGGCAGCAGCCGCATCATCCTGCGCGAACATAACTTGTGGCAGATCAGTGTCAGCGTGACGCTGGGGTTCCTCTGCGGTTTTCTCGGCATACTGCTTATTTAGAAGTATCCTTCCGTCCGGCGGTGCAGTCGGGGCAGGTGCCTTTGAACATGTAGTTCATGGTGCGGAGCCGGAAGCCGTCGGGCAGTGTGACGGCCGGCAGGCGGACGGAATCCAGACAAAACACTTTCTGGCATACCTCGCAATAAAAATGGGCGTGTATGTCTTCTTCCAGGCTACAGTCTTGACTTTTGCACACCTCGTATCTTACGATTCCTACGCCGTCCTCTAAGGTATGGAGGACGTGGTGCGCCACGAGCAATGACAGGACTCTGAAGGCGCTCGACTTGTCCAGTGTGGGCAGTTCGTCCGTTAGGTCCTTGAGGCTCAGCGGCCTGTTGCCCGCCAGGATGGCGCGCAAAACCAGAATCCGGTTGGCAGTCGGCCTGACTCCCGCCTGCTCCAGCCGTTGTATGATGCGGTCGTTGTTCATCGTTCTTAGGGTTTGGTACGGCAAAAATAGGCAATAATTCCGTACCGCAACGCCGCAGGCCGCCCGATAATGGACGGTTTGACACCCGGTTGCATAAATATATTCGTATTTTTGCAGCGAAAACAAATTGTCAACCATGGAATTATTCAATTCACTGCTCTTTATGCTGAATGAGATGTCGCCCTACATCCTGCTGGGCTTTCTCATCGCCGGCCTGATGCATGCCTTCATTCCCCAACAGGCCTTTGCCCGTCACTTGTCGGGCACGGGGTGGAAGTCGGTGGTGAAGGCCGCGCTGATAGGTATTCCCCTGCCGCTGTGTTCGTGCGGCGTATTGCCCACGGCCATAGCCATGCGCCGCGGCGGTGCCTCGCGTGCCGCTTCCGTCTCGTTTCTGATAGCCACGCCCCAGACCGGTGTCGACAGCATTGCCGCCACGTGGTCGCTGCTGGGTCCCGCCTTTGCCGTAGTCCGTCCCATAGCGGCCCTTGTGACCGCCTTTTTCGGCGGCGTGACGGTAGGTCTTGCCGAGGAGGCCGCCGCTCCGGCCGCCGCGTGCGCCCTGTCGGGTGACGAAGGCCTCCGGCCGAAAAGTTGGACGCGCCGCTGCCTCGATGCTTTGCGCTACGGTTTTGTAGACCTGGTGGGAAGCATCGGCGGATGGCTGGTGGCCGGCCTCGTCATAGCGGCCCTGATAACCGTCTACGTGCCCGCCGATTTCTTCTCGGCGCTGGGCAGCCGGCCGGTTCTGTCGATGCTGACCGTACTGCTCGTGGCTGTTCCGATGTACGTGTGTGCCACGGGTTCCATCCCCATAGCCCTGTCGCTGATGCTCAAAGGCCTGTCTCCGGGTACGGCCCTGGTACTCCTGATGGCCGGTCCGGCTGCCAATTTCGCATCGTTCACCCTCATCTCGCGCGAGATGGGCCGCAAGGCGGCGTTCCTCTACCTGCTTTCCATCGTGGCCGGTGCCATGGCTTTCGGTCTGGTCATAGACTACCTGTTGCCGGCCGGTTGGTTCACTCCGTCCGCCCACATGGCCCACTGCATGCACACGGCCGCGTTCAGTCCGTTCAGTACCGCCTGCTCCGTGGTGCTTGCGGCGTTGCTGGCGGCCGCCTTCGTCAGACAGCACAGACACAAAACCCTAACAACCGATAAGATGACTAAAGAATACGTAATCAAAGGCATGAACTGCCCGCATTGCCAGGCAGCCGTAACCAAATCCATCCAGTCCGTAGCGGGCGTGGGCCAGGTAGATGTAAACCTGTCTACCGGCAGAGCCCTTGTAGAGGGCGAACACAGCGCCGCCGATGTGTTGGACGCCGTGCGCAGTGCCGGATTCGATGCCGAGGAGGCGTAGACAGCCCGCCCGGCACCCGATAGGCAGCCCCCGGAAGAAGTCGTTCGCGACGCTTCCGGGGGCTGCCTGTATCATTCGGTCGAGGCGATGACCAGGGTGTTGGCCCTGTCCACCTGCGAGGTGTCGAGCTGGGCCAGGTAGATGCGCGTGGTGGCCTCCGTGTCGTGGCCCATGCCCTCGCTGATGACGCCTATGGGAACCCCCTTGCTGCGGGCTGCCGAGGCCCAGCTGTGGCGGGCGCAGTACATGGTGAGCGGTGTCTGTATGCCGACCATCCGGGCCAGCGTCTTCAGGCTTTGGTTGATGGCATAGTTCCGGTTCCGGTACGTGTGGCGTTCCGTGTGCCTCGGACGGGTGAGGATGGGTAGCAGGTAGGGAGAGGCCGGCTGGGGGTAT
>CATXZX010000129.1 GCA_958404085.1 uncultured Prevotellaceae bacterium
AATCCATTTTCCCGTTTTTGTTGAAATCTATCCATCCTTTATGATAGATTCCATTCGACGCACCTCCTGACGCCTGCGCACAAAAAAGGAAAGAGGCCACTATCGCCGATAATACTTGTCTGTTCATTTTGTCTGTTCTTATCATACGTTTATCATTGGCAAAGATAATGCAAGCCGAACGCAATAGAGTTTGCTCTTTTTGCTGAGGCGCAGCCTATCTTATGCAAAGATAGGACATTTTATCTGTCCGGACGGACGAATGACCGATGAAATCGTTCGTAACTTGCTTTTGACAGACTATTTAGTCGACAGGTAATTTATTTATAGGTGTCCGGTAATACTTGCCGCCGCTATTCCGGAGTTCAGTAGCAGCACAGTGCCGCCCGCCGGGCCATTTGTTTTGATTCAGGTGGCCCGGAATTCAAAAAAGAAGGCCCGGACGACGTACAAACTGCGTCCGGACCCGAACTTGCGGCAGGGCGGTGAAACCTATACCCTATTTTATGTCTGTAAAGAGTTGTTGTTGTGCGGATTCTTCGTCTCCTGTTAAATATTATTCGTACTTTTGCGGCATCACACATCCGAGAACCGGACCATACAAACAACCATCATGACGAAAAGGCCGAAAGAAGAAGTCATCAACACACTCACGCATGCCACCGGCACCGTGCTGGCACTGGCGGGCGCCGCAATCCTCATTGCCTCAAGCCTGCCGCACGGTCGGAAAATGGTGTTCGGCATGTCGGTATTCGCTGCGGGAATGATTTTCATGTACCTGTGCAGCACGCTCTACCACTGGTGGATGCCCGGTAAAGGCAAAAGGCTGTGGCGCATCTTCGACCACACAAGTATCTATGTAATGATAGCGGCTTCCTACACTCCGATATGTATAGGCGTGGTGGGCGGCCTCCACGGGTGGCTGGTGTTCGGCGCACTGTGGGGCACGACCCTGGCCGGAACAGTATACAAGGCGATTAACACGGGGCGCCATCCACGTCTGTCGCTGGCCGTCTACCTGGCCATGGGGTGGAGCATCGTATTCATTGCCGTACCCGTATTTACCCGCCTCTCGGCCGCGACGCTCTCACTCATCGCGGCCGAAGGACTGTTCTACACAGCAGGCACCTATTTCTTCGCACACGACAAGCGCCGCTTCTTCCACGGCATCTGGCATCTGTTCGTGCTGGCCGGTTCCGTGAGCCACTGGCTGGCGCTATTCCTGATGTTGCGCGAAGGATAGGCGAACAGCATACAAATTACTTAAACACATAGGACGTATATCCGTTTGCCGGAATATCGACGGAGAGAATCGCTTCCTGCCGCTCGTTCAGCTTAACCGTAAACGGTTTCCCCTCTTGTTCCGACACCTGCGCCCTACCCTTCAGGCCCGTATAGTACAACGGTATACGAAGGGTTGTGCGAACCGGCCGGTCCGTAGGATTGAAGACCATGAGCAGACCTTTTTCCTTCAGCTGGGGATTGACGTGCAGGTAGTAGTCGGGATTGCGCCCGTCCGGCCGGCACAGGTGAATGAGGTCCGACTCCAGGATATCCCGGTGCCGCTTGTACCAATCCACCATGCCCTTAACCATGTTGCGCGTCTCCGGCGTATCGTACAGGCGCTTGCCCCGATACACCGCCTGCACCCCGGCTCCCAGGTTCGAGGCCATAATCGTCTTATAGTGGTCCAGGTGTTCGTGCAGCGGTTCGATGGTAGCAGCCGCACCGCCTCCGTGATACATCGTCAGGGGAACATGCATCCACCCCATGGAAGGAATCTTTTCCCACGTTCCGTCAAAAATATTCTGCCGGGTATGGATAAGCTGCTGCGCACGCGGCAACGACCAGTTTACTTCGCGATACCCCATGCCTATCTTGTTTCCGCCGACCAGGAAATAATAGTCCGGAATGTTCAGGAAGATACCTTCTCCTTTACACCACTTATAGAAATCGCTGATGATCCGCCATTGCACCCATTGGGAATCGTCGCCTCCCTTCTGCAAGGGCGGGCGCGGAGTCATGTCGAAGTCACCGGGGTACGAACCGTCGTGTTCGAAAACGCGCTGCTGCGTCGTACGGAAAAAATCGTACAGTTTCTGCATGTATTCCTGTCCCCATTTGCTTGCCAAGGCGGGCATGACACCGTGAGTCGGCTTTTGTCCCGGAGGCGACACCACATTGTCACTGGCCGGACTGGCGCTCCGGCTCGACAACAACGAGTACCCGCCTATGTCTACCCCTTTGGAACGTGCATAGTCTGCATACTTTTTCATCTTGTCCAGGTTTTCGCGGCTGTTGTCCTCGATGTTGAACCGGCTCCCGAAGGACATAATCAGCATTTCAAAGCCGACGTCGGCACATTGGTCGATGGCATTCTTGATGCTTTCCCAATCGCTGTACGTAGCATGCATCATCAGCGGATTTTCGGTAGTCCATGGAGCGACGGTACGGTAGAAGCGTCGCTGTGCCAGGCCGTTTCGCTCGCGGTCGTAACTGTCGAACGGCAATACATAGGACGTAAACGTACGGAAGGTCTCACCCGGACGGATGTCCTGCTCCGGACCGACTTTGGGCCCTACTTGCAACAGGCACGGTGTGGTCAGCAATCCCATAACCTGCGTCTTGTACAAGGGATTGGGTCCCCATGCCACCGAATTCTGCGACGAACAGGCTACATCGAATCCGCCGAAGACATAATCCGTCTCCACGTGGATATTGGGTACCGGGTAGTAAACGCCGCGTTCCTCCACACGCGAGGTGTACTCAACTGCCGCCAGGATGTCGCTTGTAAAGCGGTTCAGCGTAATCGTCCGGTTTCCTCCGTTATGCAGGGTTAGCCATTTGGCGTATGCGGGCAAACCGTCGTACATCTCGTAGTGTACCGTAACCGTAAGTTTCTTGAGATTCTGCAGTTCCTGTTCGGCTTTTCGGATCAGGTCGTCATCCAGTTCACTGTAAGCATGGAAATTGCGCACCGTGGTGCGAACCAGTTCCCCCGGATTTTTGTCGTCCCGATTACCTTCCTGCGCATCCGTTTTTCCGATACGGACTTTCAGGGGATTTCCCCAGTTCGCATCCATCTTGAGCCGGCCCAGATTGCGCCACACGCCGTTTTGCAGACGCACATCCATATAAATTGACGTATTGTCCTTTATGCGGATACGCAACGTATAAGGAACGGAAGGATCGAACTTTCCGGCATCTTCGAAGCGGCGCACCCAATTCTTTCCGTTATAGTAGGCTATGGTCATAAAAGGATTGTAGCCGTCTCCGCCCGGCGACAGGTTCATCTTTACCGTATGGTTCTTCCACACCAGGGCTATGCCGGGACCATAAGCACGGCTCTTGTCGGTACCGGCATCGAAGTCCGCCTCTACAATGCGAGTATCTGCCGGAACATCGGCTTCGGCATACACGCAATTATTGGCGGCTGTATATATTTCGCCGAACTTTCCTTCGTTATTGAAGGAACTGCGCGGATGACTGGCCGACGTGTGTATGGTCCAGCGGGAATGCGGCGTCACCAGATTGTCCGAAACCAAAAGCCGCCTGCCCATGTCGCTGGCCTGCACGCCTTGTTTCAGCAGACTGACGATAGATACATCTTCGGGCAACCGATAATCCATTTGCAACCCGACGCCCGGAGCAGGCCACGCCACGTCCGGGGCACAATGCCGCACACGTTTCCACGGAAAAGAGGCTTCGGGACGCGTCACCTCGAAACCGGTACAAACGAAGGCAAGCGGATTCTTTTTCATGGAGTCCACCCACTCCGTCGCCAGGTAAGCATGATTGGGTTGCCCCTCCAGGCCACCTATTTCGTAATTGATACCGTTTATTTGTAAAATGGCCTCGGGGCGTACGGAACGAAGCAATGCCTCCCCTGTATAGACATTGTCCAAAGCGACGGTGGCCGCATTGGGTTGAGGCCTGAACACACGACGTAGCAAACCGTTTGCGATGACCAGTTCCTTCTCGCCGCGCCGGTACACGCCGGCCTTGTATGAAGTTTTATCCAGCAGCCAGTCCGTTTGTTTTTCGACAGAGCGGGACGGTTCGGTCTGCAACTTCCGCAGGGTACTCTCAAACCCGTTCAGGACTTGTAGGCTGCTGCCCGACAACAGCAAAAGGCAGAAACCTGCCAGAATTCTTTTTTTTCATAAATGGATTTACTTTAAAATAACGTAGCTTTCCTGATGAAAAGCGAATACGAGACAAAGGTACTATTTTATATTGTAATCGTCCCTCATCGTCCGAGTTTTTCATCTTCTCCGGGGGCACAGAAAAATACGAGGTCCGAGCTAATTTAAAACAGCAGGCCGGTAATTCAAAAAAAAACGCGCTCCTTTTCTGAAAAAGAAACGCGCTCTTTGCGGATGCGACCGTCCGGCGATGTCCGGGACATCGCCGGAATGATTCTCACTTCAGTTTGGAGAATCCGCCGTCCAGGTTCTGTTTTACGAATACACGGAAATCCTTGATCGCTCCCGGCGTATCGCTCTCCATACGGGGCAGGTACTGAATGCCGCCTATCGTATAGGTAGCACCGAGATCCAGCACAACGGTATGGGGGAAGGCCGCACCGGCCACGGTACTCCACGATGTGGACTCCTGCAAGTCGAATACCTTGTCGGCCGAGCGGTTCACACCCTTCACATCCTCGCTGTCGGCAAATACGACAGACCAGGATTCGCGCGAGATGCGTTTTCCCGCTCCATCCAGCAGGTAGAGTTCGGCAATGGCGGCTATCTCTTTCCCATTTATCGAGTTCAGAGCCTCCAGACAAACGTAGCGGCCTTTGACGGGAGCGACAAAATCGGCCTGTTGCCATCCGTTTCCGGGTTTGAACGTCCCGGAAAGCGCCGGTTTCTCAGCGGCAAGGTCCAGGCTCTGCCCTTCTTTGCGATGGGTTTGCGGTTTCTTTACAAGCAGTTCGTCTATAATGGGTTGCGACAAGCCTTCGCTGACGGCCTCCTTCGGTCCCAGAATATCGAATACGAGTATTTCGTTCTCACCCTTCTTGAGCCAGCAGCCCGGCATGTAGAGTGTCTGCTGCGGACCTATCTCCCAGATGCGGCCCATGGGGTGTCCGTTGACATAAACAAGTCCTTTTCCCCACGTGCGGAAGTTGAGGAACGTATCGGAAGGCTTCTTGACCTGGAACGTAGCCCGGTAGACGCCGCGCGGCAGACGTCCGTCGGCGCCGGCTGCGGGCACAGGACCGAAGTGCATGCCTGCATACGTATCGTACGTGTCGTGGATGTTGAACACTTCCCAGTTCCGCAGGTCGCATACAAACTTGTAGCCGTCCTGGTCGGTCGTAATCGTCACCTTGTCGGTTATGCCTTTGAAATCCTTTATCGCCCAACCGAAATTGACACGTCCCATGGCTTCGACGAGGATGTCCAGACGCGAGTTTCGGGGACAGGGAGGAAGCACGATGTCCTTCTCGGCCTCCCCCTTCATGCGGTTAATGACGCCCACGAACTTGCCATTCAGAAATATCTGGGCATAATCGTGTACGGCGCTGACCGTCAGCAGCGACGGTTGCGACAACTGGGGCAACGTCGTACGATAGAGGATGCTGCCGTAACCCTGGTCGTATTCCTCCATGCTGCGGATTTGCGTGTCTTTAACGGGTTCGGACAAATTCTCGAAAAGCGGGGCGAAGCCGGTAAACGCGAACTTCGGAACAGCGATAGCCTTGATGGTAGCCGGTACGGCCGGCATTTTCTTTCCACCCATGTACTTGGCCATGGTTTTGCGCAGTTCCCAGAACTTGGGCGTGGTCTGTCCGGATTCGCTGATGGGCGCATCGTAGTCGTATGAGGTCACGTCGGGCGCATAACTCGGCGAGTTGGCACCGGCCCAGTGCCCCCAGTTCGTACCTCCGTGTGTCATGTAGAGGCTGAACGAGATGTTTTTGGACAACATCTCGTCGATACCGGCTATCATGGCGTCGGCACGACGCATCTCGTGGTTGG
>CATXZX010000130.1 GCA_958404085.1 uncultured Prevotellaceae bacterium
TTTTTGCAGTATATGAAGAAAATTATCGACGACATCCGCAAGGTATACCCTATATCTCCGGCCACGGCCGAGGAACTGGTCGGGCATCTCGAACCGTGTACGTTTCCACGACGCAGTCCGCTGATAAGCATGAATGTATTCAATCGGGCAGCCTACTTTATAGAAGAGGGCATCACACGCTCCTATTGGATAAAAGGCGGCGAGGAAATCACGACGTCGTTCTCCACGTCGGGCATTGTGTTCAGTATGGACGAGTTTTACTACGGACACCTGAGCGAAGAGTACGTCGAAGCGCTCACCGACGTGAAGGCGGCACGCATCCCGCTCACCATTCTGGAGCATCTGTTCCGCACCAACATCGAACTGGCCAACTGGGGGCGCATCATCCACCAGAACGAATACCGCCGCATCCACCGTTCGCACATGGAACGTCTTGCGCTTCCTGCCGCAGAACGTTACGAGGCTTTCAGGAAACAGTTTCCCGAGATTTGCAACAACGTGAACTTACAATATATAGCTTCCTATCTGGGAGTCACAGCACCGACACTGAGCCGCCTGAGAAGCCGGAAGCAGCAATAACGACAAATCCCATCATTAATTGTCGTAGGACAATTTTCAGCTGGGAATAAGTATGTATTTTTGCAATCCGATTAAGAACTATAAATTACTTAAATAAAATACGACTATGTCAAATTCATCATTTCTTGCATCGTCTACCTTTGCAGATACCAAGCCCCATTACGAACTGCTCGACGGGCTTCGGGGAGTAGCCGCACTGCTTGTGTTGTGGTATCATGTCCACGAGGGATTCCAGTTCGCCTCCGGAGCCGAAACAATCGACATCCTCAACCACGGTTACTTAGCCGTAGACTTTTTCTTTATGCTTTCGGGTTTCGTAATCGGCTATGCCTATGACGACCGGTGGGGACGCGGCCTCACGCTCGGCAACTTTGCCAAGCGGCGACTCATACGCCTGCATCCCATGGTTATAGCGGGTGCCGTCATCGGCGTGGTATTCTTTCTGCTTCAAGGCGGAGTGAAATGGGACGGGACACAGGTATCGGCGGCCTCGGTATTGGTAGCCCTGCTTTGTACGTGCCTGTTTATCCCGGCCACAGCAGGCAGTATGCCCGAGATTCGGGGCAACGGCGAAATGTTTCCGCTCAACGGACCGGCATGGTCGCTTTTCTTCGAATACATCGGCAACATCATTTACGCGTTGGTTATCCGCAGATTGTCGACCAAAGCACTTGCGGTGCTGACAGCAGCCTTAGGCGTCGGTCTGTCCTTGTTTACAATGCTCGATGCCAGCGGCTACGGTTCGCTGGGTGTGGGTTGGAGTCTTCTCGACAACGGCTTTTACGGGGGAATGCTCCGCATGATGTTCCCCTTCACTGCCGGTATCCTTTTGTCGAGGGTGTTCAAGCCGACCAAAGTGCGGGGTGCATTTTGGATTTGCTCCCTTCTGTTGCTGGTTCTCTTCTTTGTTCCCTACATCAGCGGCAAGCCCGGAGGAATCTGCCTGAACGGAATTTTCGAAGCCGTGTGCATCATTGTTTTCTTTCCGGTAGTAGTATGGCTCGGTGCCTCAGGCAAAACCACCGACAAGACCTCCAGCCGTATCTGCAAGTTCTTAGGCGATATTTCCTTTCCGCTTTATATCACCCATTATCCCGCCATGTACCTGTTTTATTCGTGGCTCATCGACAACAAACTGTATACGCTTGCCGAAACGTGGCCTGTCGCTATCGGCGTATGCCTTTTCAACATCGTTCTGGCCTATGCCTGCCTGAAACTTTACGATGAGCCGGTACGCAAGCGCCTTACGAAACGTTTCCTGCATCGCTAACGTACAGTTTGCGGCCTGATTCAAAGAGAAAATACACTTCGGAAAAGAGCGATACCCCCGTTGGTACCGCTCTTTTCCGTATGTTCTTATTTATAAGAATCCTGTATACTGCGGATATCCGCCACAAACGTATCGTTTACATCGTATCGAAGTTTTTTTCACCGGCACCGAAATCATTTATTGCCAAACAACTTGGACAAAGCCCGGTGAATGGCTTGCCGGATATCATCGGCTTCTGTTTTTTCATGTCCTTCTTCTGCGGTACACGAACTGACCAATTCATACGTGTCGGCCGAAACGAACTGTATAGTCACTTCCGTAACAGAACCCAGCCCCAACCTTCTTCTACCGCTTTCGCCATAGTTGACGATCAGGGTCTTCGCATTCAATTCCGATTTCAGCTCCGGCAACACGACAAAACCGTTCTTCATAAGGACACCCGAGATGATTTCTCTCGGATTGACGCTCTGAGCCGTTGAAACATACTGCCCGTTCCAGGTATCGCCCTTACTGGACATCACCTCTTTTGTCTGGGGTATAAAAACGTATTTATATCCCGCCATCGGCCGGTTCTTTACGACTACCGGTGCTTTCAATGCACTACAACCGTTCAACATCCATAGAACGCATACCGTATAAATCCACCATTTAATTGTCCGTATCATACCTATATTATTTACGTTTCCTCTCATCCTTGCACAATAGCTTCGCTAAGCCACAAAAATAAGGAGAATCTCTCATGAACGTCTATCGCCGGACGATTTTCTTTACATACTTAATTATATTTATACAAACCCTCACCACTGTGCGGCCTGCTTTCTCCAAGACCTTCGTACCCGGGTGTGCTTGTTTTTTCAAAAAGCTGGGAGATATTTCGAAATACCTCCCAGCTTTTTGAAAAGACGAGATTGCAATTCGGGAACATCGGGCGTCCGAATGTACAAAAAAGCATAATCCGCCCCTTTCCGACACATGATAAAAAGAAAGAAAAAAGGCCCGCCACGTGTTTTTTCGTATTTTTTCATACCGAAAAAGGAATGTACTATGAGTTTCAATTTGCCCAAAAACAACCGTAAGCGTGTTGTGGTCGTCGGCGGCGGATTCGGCGGTCTTAAATTAGTAGACAAACTTCAGAACAAAGGCTTCGAAGTCGTTCTTGTCGACAAGAACAACTATCACCAGTTTCCACCGCTGATTTACCAAATAGCATCGGCCGGCATTGAACCGAGTTCCATATCATTTCCGTTCCGTAAGCTAATGCAGCGCCGCAGGAACACCTACTTCCGCATGGCCGAGGTCCGTTCTATTTTCCCTGAACACAATATGATTCAGACCTCTATTGGAAAAGTGAACTACGACTACCTGGTACTGGCCGCAGGAACTACGACCAACTTCTTTGGCAACAAACACATCGAGGAAGAGGCTATGCCCATGAAGAACGTGTCCGAAGCCATGGGACTGCGCAACGCCCTGCTGGCAAACTTCGAACGCGCCCTGACCTGCGGCACACAGCGCGAGCGGCAGGAACTGCTGAACGTCGTTATCGTGGGTGGCGGAGCCACCGGCGTCGAGATAGCCGGCGCACTCTCCGAGATGAAAAAATTCATCCTCCCCAACGACTATCCCGAAATGCCGAGCAGCCTGATGAACATCTATCTGATAGAAGCGGGCAGCCGCCTGCTGGCCGGCATGTCGCCCGAGTCGTCGGAACGCGTGGAACAATACCTGCGCGAGATGGGAGTCAACATCCTGCTCAACAAACGGGTTACGGACTACCGCGACCACCGTGTCATGCTGGAAGACGGCAGCAGCATCGCCACACGCACATTTATTTGGGTGAGTGGTGTGGCAGCACAGCCTATCGGCAACATGCCGGCCGAATCCATCGGCCGGGGCGGACGCATCAAGGTAGACGGGATAAACCGGGTACAGGGTCTGGACAACGTATTCGCCATCGGCGACCAATGTTTGCAGACAAGCGACAAAAACTACCCCAACGGCCATCCGCAACTGGCTCAGGTGGCCATACAGCAGGGCGTACTGTTGGCCAAGAACCTGCAACGCCTCGAAAAAGGGAAAAAGACCGTTCCGTTCAAATACAAGAACTTAGGTTCGATGGCCACCGTAGGACGTAACCGGGCCGTGGCCGAGTTCAGCAACATGAAAATGGGCGGTTTCATCGCCTGGGTCATGTGGCTGCTGGTCCACCTCCGCTCCATTCTGGGCGTACGAAACAAACTCATCGTGTTCTTCAACTGGGTGTGGGACTACTTTTTCTATACCCGCTCCCTCCGCCTCATCATTTATGCCAAGAAAGCGAAGGAAGTCAGGGACCGCGAGGATCTGCTGGCCTCGACCCACTGGGGAATAGACCTGTTGGGTGAAAATGCGGACGAAGAAAAAAGACATCCGGGCACAGGCCCTTCCACTCCCAACACCTGAACACGGCCATGACCGGACACCCGCCGCACAACAGGCCGCGCATAGCCATCATCGAGCGCAACACGCTGACCGCCTTAGGGCTGGCAGGACTCATCGAGCGTGCCATGCCCATAGCCGAAGTATGCCTCTTTTCGGACTGCAGGGCCCTTCAAGAAGCCGGCTGCGACGGATTTTTTCATTTCTTCGCAGCCCAGCGGACTCTGCTCGATGCCCCCGAGTTCTTCGCTCCCTTCCGTCATCGTACGATTGTCCTCACCGAAGGAGACGAAGCGCCGTTCGTACCCACCGGATACCATGTGTTAAACGCCGCACAACCGGAGGAGCAACTCGTCAAGGCCTTTCTGCAACTGGTACAGCATGCCCACGCGGGCGGACGCCGCATACCGGCCGGCATTCCGTCCATGCCGGCAGTCACCGGCGCCCAACTGACCCCGCGCGAAACCGATGTCCTGCGCGGCATCGTCAAGGGATTCATCAACAAAGAGATTGCCAGCCAGTTGAACATCAGCTTGGCAACTGTCATCTCGCACCGGAAAAACCTAATCGACAAGCTGAATATACGCAGCGTGTCGGGACTGACCATTTACGCCGTCATGCACGGCCTTGTTTCGGCTGAAGAAATCTGAACCGGCCCGTTTTATGCGCGGAATGCCCAAATATCCCCATAAATAAGGATTGCGGAAACCCGAAAAGGCGGCTACCTTTGCAGCCGAAACAAGATAAACAGAATCCGTATGTCCAAAAAACTGGTTGCCGCCGTCTGCCTTTTCATCAGCAGCCAGGCCGGCGCCGATACCCGCCTGAACCAGCCGCTCGACACGGCCCGCATTATCGACGTAGACGAGATTGTGGTCGTCGCATCGCCGAAAGAAAACACCCGCCTGCGCAGCCAGGCCCTTTCATTATCCATGTTGGACAAAAAAGAAATGGAGAAACGCGACATCCATGCGCTCAAGAACCTGACCGGAAACGTCCCCAACTTTTTCATTCCCGACTACGGTTCGCGCATCACGTCGGCCGTATACATCCGCGGCATCGGTTCGCGCATCAACACGCCGGCTGTCGGCCTCTACGTCGACAACGTTCCCTACGCCGACAAGAGTGCGTACGACTTCAACTTCACGGACGTAGAACGCATCGACGTGCTGCGCGGTCCGCAGGCCACGCTGTACGGCCGCAACGCTATGGGCGGACTGCTGCACGTACACACGGCCAACCCGCTGAACCACTATGGTACCGACATCCAGCTGGGAACATCGTTACGCAACGGCGGCCGGAAGGCTTCGTTCACCACTTATCTGCATCCGGCCTACGGCACAGGGCTCTCGATAAGTGGATTTTACAACGGACAGAACGGATTTTTCCGAAATACAGCCAACGGAAAAAAAGCCGACGCCTCGGATGCAGGCGGAGGACGCATCAAACTGGCATACCGCCCCACCGAATCGTTCAAGATAGACTGGACGGCCTCCTACGAATACAGCGACGAGGGAGCATGTCCCTATTATTATGAAGGTACGCGCGGGGAAGACGAACAGCCCGAGCCTTATCCGGAATCGCTGGGCCTGATAACCTCGAACCGGCCGAGCAGTTACCGAAGAAGCATGTTCAACACCGGCATCCACACGGAATGGAACGCAGACAACGGCCTTGCCCTGTCATCCAT
>CATXZX010000131.1 GCA_958404085.1 uncultured Prevotellaceae bacterium
AGGATGCCGACGACATCTTTATCCAGGGGCTGCGCGAATGGAAAGTACAGTTGCCCGATGGTACGGAAGATGTTCTGTACAATCAGGTTTGGCAGGCCGGTGTGATTCTTTTGCCCATCAAGAGTGTCGGCGTAATGGGCGACGAGCGTACTTACGAGCGTGCTGTCGCCCTTCGGGCCGTGACCAGTACGGATGCCATGACGGCCGATTGGGCACATCTCCCTTATGAATTCATGGCGAAGGTCAGCAATGACATCATCAACCATGTAAAGGGTGTCAACCGCGTATGCTATGACATTTCGTCTAAACCGCCTTCGACAATCGAGTGGGAATAACCTCCGACATCACGCAATTTATTGATAACCGCAATACAGCCGTTTAAGTTAATAATAAAGGTCTTAAACGGCTGTTATTAATATAATTGCTAAATAAAGAAAACTAATCGTACCTAAAATTGTACACCAAAGATTTTTTGACTAAATTTGTAAACAAAAATCTGTATAATGGCAAAGAAGAACCAATCTAAAAGATTAACGCGACAACATAAAATCTCACATGGTGTTGTCGGCATATTTGGGAAAGAAGCAAAATTGCACGACTTGACAGTCGGGCAGGTATCGCATTTGGTTCTAAAGCAGCTGGAGTCAGATTTTCCTACTTTGTCATTCAGATATAGAGATAATATTCGCAAGGAAGAAATTAATCTGGCTCTTCAGAAAGTTGATAAAGAGTTAGGTCAAACATTATTTGTGCCCAACTCCAGCATTATTCCTGATGGTGGAGTAATCGAAGTAAAAGATGATAATGGGGAATGGCGCGTCATTTTAGTCTCAGAAGCTAAACATCAAGGAAAAGATATAGAAAACATATTAACTGGGAAATTAGTCGGGAAGAATAGTGATCAAGATTTAATGGCAGCAGGAAATGCTATTGAGAGATCTCACAAAAACATTTCTGAAATAGCTAATTTCATGTTAGGCGAATCACACTTTCCATATGTGCTTTTTCTTGAAGGCTCCAATTTTTTAACTGAAACAATCAGGATTACCCGCCCTGATGGTCGAGAAGTTGTTCTTGAGTATAATTCTGGTATGCTTAATCGATTAGACCGTCTAACAGCTGCAAATTATGGATTGCCTATAAATACCAACCTATGTAAAAATAGATTTGTTCACCACAAGGACAAAACAATAATGCTTCAAACCGCCTCTATTTATACTCAAGGTAATGGAGAACGATGGGCAACTGAGCAGATGTTTAGCATTATGTTAGACATTGCCAAAACATCTATACAGATTCTTTACAGCGATTTGTTCTATCAGGTTCGGAATAAATAAATTTACTGTGTTATGGCACGAAAAGCAACTAATAGTACTTTGCATAAGGCCAAGAGTTCTAAAAGTGATGAGTTCTACACTCTGTTTGAAGACATTGAACGAGAACTGACTTTTTATAAAGACAATTTTCGCAATCAAACAGTGTATTGCAACTGTGATAATCCCAAAGAAAGCAATTTCTTCAAATATTTTTTCACAAACTTTGAATCTTTAGGACTAAAGAAACTTATTTCTTCGTACTATGTTCCCAACACTCAAAACCTTTTTAACGAATCTGACATTAAACATGGTGGTTATATAGAATGTACTATAGAGGATATTCGTACCGATATTGCAACGTTACCATGTAAGCAGTTTGAAGGCGATGGCGATTTTAGAAGTCAAGAATGTGTATCATTGATGAAGCAGGCTGATATAATTGTAACCAATCCACCATTTTCTCTCTTCAGAGAGCATCTCTCGCAAATAATTAGATATAAAAAGAACTTTCTTGTCATTGGTAACATAAATGCTATCACATATCAAGAAGTCTTTCATTTAATCCAATCAAATAAGATTTGGTTAGGAGTTCATCTTGGAAGAGGGATTTCAGGTTTCAAGGTGCCTGAACATTATGAAATGTACGGAACAGAAACACATATTGCAAGTAATGGAGATAGAATCATTGCCCCAAACAATTGTCTTTGGCTCACAAACTTAGATATTCAGGCAAGGCACAATCTTCTAAAATTAACAAAAGTATATAGAGGTAATGAGGATTTGTATCCTAAATTTGATAATTTCAATGGTATCAATGTAAATAGGACACAAGATATACCTATGGACTATGAAGGAGCTATCGGTGTACCGATTACTTTTCTGCACAAATATAATCCAGCGCAATTTGAAATTATTCAGTTTAGAAAAGGTGTTGATGGTAAAGACCTTTCTGTTAACGGTAAATGCCCTTACTTTAGAATTTTAATAAAAAATAAGCAGCCGACTAATGGATCCATCATAAGTCCATCTTTATTTGCCTAAAACATATATTGTTTTTGGATTATTTCATTTGAAAACTCTGAAATATAGCTAACCTTCAGAAGGTTAACCTCAACCAGTTTTCTATAATCGTACCCTAAAAACGTACCCTGTCAATGATAAATACAATCTATAGTATTGATAATCAGTATTTCCTCATTATCGAGTGGGAATGATTTGAAAATTCCTGCGCTGATTTTTAAGAAGATACAAATAGAAGATGTATAAAAAAGTCCCTCGGAACGAACTGATTGGTTCCGAGGGACTTTTTTCGGTTCTTTTTCTGGAGTTTTTCCCCGATTTTCGTTACATCGTCGGTTGTAAATAAAAATAATTCATATATTTGTGCCTGCGATGCCCGGCATGTAGATGGAACGGGCGCTGTGTAAAAAGGGACTATACAGGTATAAAATCAAATTTTGAAGACATGATGGAAAATAAAGGCGCAGCCGGAAGAACATCGCTGGCTTGTAAGGTGAAAATCTGTTTGAAAACGTTCTTTGTGGCAGGAGCTTGTTGGGTCGTTGCGGGTCCGTTGCAGGCACAAAAGGGCGACCGGCAGGACTTTTGTCGGTTGGAGGGAACCGTAGTAGACAATCCGGAGTGCCGGTATTTGTTGCTGTTTCCCGTAGATGCCGATTTAAGATTCGTGAAGCCCGATACGATACCCGTCGGCGCGGGTGGAAAATTCTCGTACCCTATGCGGGTGACGGCCAACGAGCCTTACCAGTTGGTAGCGAATAATGAACAGAATGGATATTACAATACTTATTTTTTTGCCGAGAAGGGGACGGTCCGCTTTACAATGTATCCCAAACGGACGGAACGTCGTCCCGAGATTGCGTCCGAAGCTCCGCTTAACAAAGAATTGATACGTATGAATAAAGACTACTTCGCCAAGTTCTTCGAAAAGCCTGACGAAGAATGCAAGGCGTTGGAGCAAGCCGGAAAAGACATGACACCGGAAATGTACGAAATCTTCAAAAAATGGAAAAGCGCGGCAAACGACGACGAACGCAGGGCACTCATACCGGCCATAGACTCGTTGCGGGAAGCCGGTAAAGAGTATACAAAAGAATACGAAGAGGCACAACGTCGGTACAGAGAGGCTTTTAAACTGAACGCCGACTATCTGCTGGATTATGCAGCCGCTAACCGTACCCTGGTGGGCCTTTATTTTTTGAGAGAGCAGGCAGAATGTGCGAAACGGTACGGCGAGGCGTATGTGGCGAAGGCGGTCGACATCTATCACAAGCACTACGCCAAACGTTACGTCGACAATGAAATGAGCAGATGGATGCGTAATTGGATAGCCAGTACCCAGATACGGAAGGGCGGCACGTACATCGATTTCTCCGCTCCCGACCTGCAAGGAAAAACCCACCGTTTGGCTGACGAGATCAAGGGAAAGGTTGCGCTGATAGACTTCTGGGCTTCGTGGTGCGGCCCTTGCCGACGCAGGTCCGAGAGCATGATTCCCGTTTACGAGGCTTATCGCGACAAGGGGTTCACCGTGGTGGGCGTGGCACGCGAACGCGACAACGACGCGGCCATGCGCAAGGCGATACAGACCGACGGTTATCCCTGGCTGAACCTGCTGGAACTGAACGACCGGACCAAACTGTGGGAGCGCTACGGCATAGGAAACGCCGGCGGTGCTACCGTGCTGGTGGACCGCGAGGGGAAAATTCTGGCCGTCAATCCCACGGCCGACGAGGTGAAGGGATTCCTGGAACAACTGCTCAAGTAGTATTTCTTGTTCCGGTGCTTTTTGTAACAACGACGAGGGAGGTATTTCGAAATATCTCCCTCGTCGTTTAAAATAGTACGGCGCTTTTCCGGAAAAGCACGGTGGGGCTACCGTTTATGGAAGCGCACGCCCATCGTAGCTTTGTCTACGCGTATCCAGGCTATGTATGTGCCGGCCGGCATGCTGCCGATACTGAATTGCACGATGCCGTTACTTACGATGTCCTGTGCCGCCAGGCGGTTCGGACCCTGTCCGATGTTGACGTAACACTGGCAATCCTCGTAATCCGGAAGGTGAATGGTCAGCGTATCCGTTACGTAGGCGGCGATGTAAGGGTTCTTTCCGGCCGGGAGTACTTTCCCCGAGGTGCCGCAGGCTGCCAGGGCGGTGGCCGCAATGGTAGTAAGGAAAAGTGCGATGCCTCTGAAAATTTTATTCTTGTCCATAATGTGAAAAAAGAGTTTGCCCGAAAGGTACGAAAAAAGGTCCGGACCGGATATGCCGGGGCTGCTAAAAACATCTAAACGCTTCCTTTTGCAACCTCTCCGGTCAGAAAATGAAGAAGCGGGGGAAGTATCTGTTTGATTTTTATTAGTTTTGCATGCGGAAAGAGCTTTAAGTAAAAAAAGAATCGATATGAACATTAAAAAAATCGTTTTTTATTGCGCGATGGAGTGCGGCGTGGTAGCGGCAATGGCCGAGAATCCGCTTTGGATGCGTAACTCCCGCATTTCGCCCGATGGAAAACAAATAGCGTTTTGCTACAAAGGAGATATTTATAAGGTATCGGCGGCCGGCGGAGAGGCGGTGCGGCTGACAACCGAGGATTGTTATGAAACGGCTCCGGTCTGGTCGCCCGACGGAAGCCTGTTGGCATTTGCCAGCGACCGGAATGGAAATATGGACGTATACGTCATGTCTTCGGAGGGCGGGCCGGCCCGTCGCTTGACGACCCATTCCACCTCGGAAAAGCCCGTGGCCTTTACTCCCGACGGCAAGCAGGTGCTTTTTTCGGCCTGCATTCAGGACCCCGTGTCCAGTGCGTTGTTCCCGAGTACCCTGATGTCGGAACTCTATCAGGTACCGGTGGGCGGAGGCCGCCCCGAACAGTTATTGGCAACCCCGGCCGTCACAGTCTGCTATAACGCGGCGGGCGACGGTTTCCTGTATCAGGACCGCAAGGGCTTTGAAGATACCTTTCGCAAGCACCATACATCCTCGGTTACGCGCGACGTATGGTTCTACGATGCCAAGACCCGGAAACACCGCAACCTGACGACTCGCGGAGGCGAAGACCTGGAACCGGTGTTCGGCCCCGATTCCAAACAAGTCTATTTCTTGAGCGAGCGGGGCGGCGGAAGCATGAATGTATACAGCTTCCCCTTCGAACAACCGGATAAGGTCGTGCCTGTCACGACCTTCCAGAAACATCCGGTCCGCTACCTGTCGATAAGCCGGACCGGCGTATTGTGTTACACCTATGACGGCCGTTTGTATACGCAGGCACAAGGTGCGAAACCTGTTCCCCTTGAAGTCCGTCTGCCGGGACGAAATGCGCCCGATGTGGCCCATCTGCAATATTCCAGCGGTGCAACCGGTGCAACCGTCTCGCCCGACGGTAAGCAGATAGCCTTTACGGTTCGTGGCGAGGTGTTCGTGACGTCGGTAGATTATCCGACGACGAAACAAATCACGCATACGCCCGAGGCCGAGAGCGGGCTGTCTTTCGGAGCCGACGGCCGTTCGTTGGTCTATGCCAGCGAGCGGGGCGGAAACTGGCAACTGGTGATGGCGCGCATCCGGCGCGATGAGGAACCGAACTTTGCCAATGCCACCCTGGTGGACGAG
>CATXZX010000132.1 GCA_958404085.1 uncultured Prevotellaceae bacterium
ACTGTCGGAGTACTTCGGCAAACACCTGAAGGGAGAGGCCGAACCCTTCGGTACCGACCGTACCCTGTCGCGCAGAAAACTGGAAGCAGTGCGCAAACAGGTATGGGACGCATGGTGTGCGGCCAACAACCGGCTCAGCGAAGAAAAACTGGGGCCGCTCCGCCCGCTGACGAACGACAATCCCGGTTACTGGAAACTGCCCGAAGAACTGGAGCCCCACGCCACCATGCCCTACTACTGGGGCAGCAAGGGCGAACGTCCTGAGGCCGGTTACCCCCTGTTCCTATACATACACGGTTCGGGGCCCAAGGAACACGAATGGAGTACGGGGTTCAAGTTGTGCAGCAGCTTCGACGACGCCCCCTCGGCCTACTTCATTCCGCAGATTCCGAATGAAAAAGATTACTACCGCTGGGCCATTCCGTCCAAGCAATACGCCTGGGAAAAACTGCTGCGCCAGGCCTTCGTGACGGGCAACATCAATCCCGACCGCATCTACTTCTTCGGTATCTCGGAAGGCGGGTACGGAAGCCAGCGCATGGCCTCGTTCTATGCAGACTACCTGGCGGCAGCCGGTCCGATGGCCGGCGGCGAGCCCCTGAAGAACGCGCCGGCCGAAAACTGCGGAAACATCGGTTTCTCGCTGCTGACCGGTGCCAAAGACTTCGGTTTCTACCGCAACGAACTGACCGGCTATGCCATAGAGGCCTACGACTCGCTGCTGAAAGCCCATCCCGACCGGTTCAAACACCGCATCCAGCTCATTCCGGAGCGCGGACACGGCATCGACTACAGCCCCACCACGCCGTGGCTGAAGCAACACATCCGGAATCCCTACCCCAAACACGTGACGTGGGAGGATTTCGACATGTACGGACGCTACCGCCAGGGATTCTACAACATCGTCGTAAACAAACGGGACGGAAACGGCGCACGCACCTACTATGAAATGGACATCGAGGGCAACCACATCCGGCTGAACATAAGCGACGTAACGTATGAGACGACCAAGAAAGACCCGCAATGGGGCATCGAACTACGCTTCAAGCGTACGTACACCCCGGCCAAGCACTGCGACATCACGCTGTACCTGTGCGACCAACTCGTCGACCTGCGCAAGAAAGTGACCCTCACGGTAAACGGAAAAGAAGTGTTCAGCGGCCGCGTCAAGCCCAACCTGCGCCACATGGTCAACAGTTGCCGCACGTTCTTCGACCCGCAACGCATCTATCCAGCCGCCATCGACGTGAAGTTCTGAACCCCGTCCCGCCTCATCGCCCATCCGAACCACAAACCGACACCAAACACCCCGCATCGATGGAACATCCCCTCCCAAAAACTCCACGCATCGACGTAGTAGACGCACTGCGCGGATTTGCCGTCATGGCCATCCTTCTGGTACACAACCTGGAGCATTTCATTTTTTCGGTCTATCCCTCCGATTCGCCGGACTGGCTGCAGGCGCTGGACAAAGGCGTATTCGATGTCATCTTTATGCTCTTTGCCGGCAAGGCCTATGCCATCTTCGCCCTGTTGTTCGGCTTTACGTTCTACACTCAAAGCAACAACCAGAAAAAGCAGGGCAAGGATTTCGGCTACCGCTTTCTGTGGCGCCTGGTCCTGCTGGCGGGATTCGCCACACTGAACGCGGCGTTTTTTCCGGCGGGCGATGTACTACTGCTCTTCGTAGTGGTAGGTCTTGTACTGTTCCTGGCCCGTAACTGGAGCGACCAGGCCGTACTGCTGGCGGCCGTCTTCTTTCTGCTGCAACCCGTAGAATGGTATCACTACATCGCTTCGTTGATCGACCCGGCGCACCGGATGCCCGCCCTCGGAGTAGGCGCTATGTATACCGAAGTAGGAGCCTGTACCAAAGCCGGCGACTTCAGCGATTTCATCCTGTGCAACATCACGCTGGGCCAGAAAGCCAGTCTGTTCTGGGCCATAGGTGCCGGCCGATTCTTCCAGACCGCCGGCCTCTTCCTGTTAGGTTTCTACATCGGCCGGAGCCGGCTGTTCGTCACTTCCGAGGCCAACCTCCGTTTCTGGACGAAGACGCTGATTGTTTCCGCCATAGCCTTCGCGCCGCTGTACACCCTGCACGGACTGATGGCCGGCAGCGAGGCATCCATCGTACGCTCCGCCGTATGGACCGTGTTCGACATGTGGCAAAAACTGGCCTTCACGGGTACATTGACGGCATCGTTCATCCTATTGTACCAAAGCGAAAAATTCCGCCGGTTGACCGACAGTCTGCGCTACTATGGCAAAATGAGCCTCACGAACTACATTTCACAGTCTATCGTAGGTGCTTTCATTTATTTTCCGTTCGGGTTGTATCTGGCTCCCCACTGCGGCTACACCGCCAGCCTGCTGATAGGCATCTGCGTATTCCTGTTGCAGGTAAGATGCTGCCGGTGGTGGCTTGTGGGACACCGGCAAGGACCGCTGGAACGCATCTGGCACAAATGGACCTGGATAGGTACAGACAAATAAACGTACAACGGGGCGGAACGAGAGGCTGTAGCTTTTTCTTTCCGCCCCGTCCTTTTTATTGCATTTAGACCGCGACGCGCTAAAAGCAAGCCTTTTATGCCATCCGTATGCTTTTTTTTGAGTAACTTTGCGGACCTGTTACATTCACGAAACAATAAATAAGCACAATATGAGAATCGAAGAGGAGATTGTGGCCTCGGTTGTCCGCGCTATCCAGACGCTCTACGGACAGGAAGTGGAGGCCGCACAAGTTCAACTGCAAAAGACGAAAAAAGAATTCGAAGGACACCTGACGCTTGTTGTCTTCCCGTTTCTGAAACTATCGCGCAAGAAACCCGAAGAAACGGGTATGGAGATAGGGACATACCTGAAGGAACATGAACCGGCCATTGCCGGGTTCAACGTCATCAAAGGTTTTCTGAACCTGACGGTTTCCGCCGACCGCTGGACCGCCCTGTTGAACGACATCCACACCGACGAGCGTTACGGCCTGACAGCTCCGACGGAGCAATCGCCCCTCGTCATGATAGAATACTCCTCGCCGAACACCAACAAGCCCCTCCACCTGGGCCACGTACGCAACAACCTGTTGGGCTGGGCCCTGGCGGGCGTTATGGAAGCCAACGGCTACCGCGTGGTAAAGACCAACATCGTAAACGACCGCGGCATACACATCTGCAAAAGCATGCTGGCCTGGCTGAAATACGGCAACGGCGAAACACCGGAGACCTCGGGAAAAAAGGGTGACCACCTCATCGGCGACTATTACGTAGCCTTTGACAAACACTTCCGCGCCGAAGTAGCCGAACTGAAGGCCAGTTTCATGGAAGAAGGCATGGACGAGGAAACTGCCAAAGCACGTGCCGAACAGGAATCGCCGCTCATGAAAGAAGCCCGCGAGATGTTGGTGAAATGGGAACAGAACGATCCGGAAACACGCGCCCTCTGGGAAAAAATGAACAACTGGGTTTACGCCGGATTCGACGAAACATACCGTGCGCTGGGTGTGGGATTCGACAAGATCTACTACGAATCGCAAACTTACCTGGAAGGCCGGAAAAAAGTACTCGAAGGATTGGAAAAAGGACTTTTCTACCGCCGCGAGGATGGTTCGGTATGGGCCGACCTGACGGCCGAAGGACTCGACGAGAAACTCCTCCTTCGCTCGGACGGCACCAGCGTCTACATGACACAGGACATCGGCACGGCCAAGCTGCGCTTTGAGGACTATCCCATCGACCGCATGATTTACGTTGTGGGCAACGAACAGAATTATCACTTCCAGGTACTCTCCATACTGCTCGACAAACTGGGATTCAAATGGGGCAAGGACCTCGTACACTTCTCCTACGGCATGGTGGAACTGCCGAACGGCAAAATGAAAAGCCGCGAAGGTACCGTCGTGGATGCCGACGAACTCGTAGCGGAAATGATTGCCACGGCTCGACGCACCAGCGAGGAACTGGGTAAGTTCGATGACATGGACGAGGCGGAGAAGAACGAAGTGGCACGCATTGTGGGACTGGGTGCGCTGAAGTATTTCCTGCTGAAGGTAGATGCCCGCAAGAACATGTTGTTCAACCCGGAAGAAAGCATCGACTTCAACGGAAACACCGGCCCGTTCATACAATATACGTACGCGCGTATACGTTCTATCCTGCGCAAGGCCGGCGAACAGGGCATCGTGCTGCCCGACAGCTTGCCTGCCGGCATTCCGCTAAGTACCAAAGAGGAGGAACTGATTCAACACGTAGCCGACTTTGCCGCCACCGTACGCGAAGCCGGTACGGCATTCAGTCCGAGCGACATCGCCAATTATTGCTACGACCTGGTAAAGGAATACAACCAGTTCTACCACGATTTCAGCATTCTGCGTGAGGAAAACGCTACACTGAAGACGTTCCGGCTCGTCCTGTCGGCCAATGTGGCCAAAGTGGTACGCCTGGGTATGGGCCTGCTCGGCATCGAAATGCCCGAACGCATGTAAAGAAGTGAATTAAGACGGGCGGAAATGGGTAAAAAGGCAAAGTTTTACGTTGTATGGCACGGGGTAGAGCCCGGAATCTATACAGACTGGAAAACTTGCCAGCAACAGGTTAAAGGTTTCGAGGGAGCTGTATTCAAAGCATTCGACAGCCGCGAAGAAGCCGAAGGAGCCTACCACGATTCGCCTTACCGCTATTTGAAAAAGAAAACGCCGAAGGCCACAAGACCTCAAGGCCTTGTGGCCCCTCCGGCGGACCGTACCGATACCGTACTGCCCCTGCCGGCCGAAGTAACAGCCGAGGCCTTGGCCGTAGATGCGGCTTGTAGCGGAAATCCAGGCCGCATGGAGTATCGGGGGGTTTACCTGAGAACCGGACAAGAGGTCTTTCATTACGGACCTGTGTACGGAACGAACAACATCGGCGAGTTCCTGGCAATCGTACACGGACTGGCCGAGTTGAAACGCCGCGGACTGAAGATGCCCATATACAGCGATAGCCGAAATGCCCTGTTATGGGTGAAAAAGAAACAGTGCAAAACCAAACTGGAACGCTCCGAACGTACCGAAGCGCTCTTCCAACTCATCGAACGGGCCGAATCGTGGCTACGCAACAACCGTTACGAGACGCCGCTGCTCAAATGGGAAACCGAACGGTGGGGAGAAGTTCCGGCCGACTTCGGCCGCAAATAAAAAGCGGGCCCGGCTGAAACCGGACATCCGCACATCCATATATAATAAGAACGCTACATGAAAGATTTTCTTCGTCTGATGGGCTTATATGTGGCCCCTTATAAAAAATACCTGGCAGGTTCGCTCATTTTCAACCTGCTTTCGGCCTTATTGAACGTATTCTCGTTCATGTCGCTCATACCTATGCTGAACATGATCTTCAGTCTTGACAAAAAGACCTATATCTTTATTCCCTGGGACGCAGATAAATCCATCAAAGACATACTTATCAACAATTTATACTATTATACGACAGAATTCATCGAGGTCTACGGCCCTTCGCGTACGTTGCTCTACATCGGCCTGTTCCTGATTATCACCACACTGCTGAAGACGTCGTGCTACTTTGCCTCCGTCGCCATCATGGTTCCCCTGCGGACAGGCGTAGTACGCGACATCCGCTCCCGCGTATACCACAAAATCATCAGCCTGCCGCTTTCTTTTTTCTCAGACGAGCGCAAGGGCGACATCATAGCCCGCATGAGCGGCGACGTAAACGAGATTGAAAATTCCATTACCGGCTCGCTGGAGATGCTCATCAAGAACCCGATTCTTATTTTGTGCTACTTCAGTGTCCTGCTCTACACGTCGTACCAGCTTACCTTGTTCACCATCATCGTGATGCCGCTGATGGGATGGCTTATCGGTAGTATCGGTCGGAAACTGAAGCGCCGTTCGCTCGAAGCGGCTCGCGACTGATGATGTTCACTACACCGCCTACGGCATTCGATCCATAGAG
>CATXZX010000133.1 GCA_958404085.1 uncultured Prevotellaceae bacterium
TATTTGTAATCCAGTGAACGGCAGTCCAAGCGTACGAGGCTTCCTGCTTTACCGAATACGGATGCAAACTGGTCCATAATACCGCAGTTGACACCGACATAGTTGTGTTCCGTTGCCTGGCCGACTTTAGCCAACGTAAATTTGTCCAGTTTGTTGTCGCCGAAGAGGTCGTTGAGTGCAAATGCGAACGTACTTTCCAGCGCAGCGGAGGATGACATGCCTGCGCCCAATGGAACATCGCCGGCAAAAGCCGTATTGAAACCGTCTACGGGAACTCCCAGTTTCATCATTTCGCGGCAGACGCCGAAAATGTAGCGGAAGTGGCTGGCGCTGGGACCTTTTTCGTCGTCCAGACTGAATTCTACGTAGTCTTTCAGGTCGATGGAGTACGCTCTTACCTTACGTGTTCCGTTCGGTTTGATTTCGGCCATGATGCCTTGTTCTACGGCGCCGGGAAATACGAAACCGCAGTTATAGTCTGTGTGTTCGCCAATCAGGTTAATGCGTCCGGGTGAAGCATAGATAGAACCTGTGGTGCCGTCGAAGTGCTCGATAAAACGGCTTCTGATGTCATCGATTTTTAATTTCATGATGCGAACTGTATTTATGGGGTGAGTAAATAGAGATTGTTATACCATTTATTTGTTTGCGGGCTTTGAACCTACGAGCGCGTAGAAAAGCAAGTATGCAGCACAGAACATAACTACCCAGTAGCTGGTCATGTAGTTTGTCATATCTGCAACCCATCCTTGGATAGCCACCATGACGGCACAACCGAATACCATGGTCATGAAGATACCGCTGGCGATGGCTGTGTATTTGCCGAGTCCCTCGACTGCCATGTTGAAGATTCCTCCCCACATAACGGAGGTGCAAAGACCGACGAGCAGGAATGCGAAGATTCCAACCGGCACTTCCTGCCAGATCATGGTCAGGTTACCCCAGTCGATACCCGGGACATTTACCGTTGAAGTCTCGGGAGCAAACATGCCGAAGCCGACCAGCAGGAGCGTGGCCGTAGAAACAACGGTAATCTGGGTGCGGCTCGATACCTTGCCGCCGATGCTACCGCCTACAAAACGGCCTACCAACATCATCAGCCAGTAAACAGCTACGATGAGGCCCACGGTGCTTGCCGGGATGCCGCTGGCTGTCAGGTACTGAAGGATGTATGTCGGAACACCAACTTCGATTCCCATATAGAGGAAGATGGCGATAACACCGAGTACGAAGTGACGGTATTGCATGGCGCCTTTGATGAGTTCGGTGTCGACGGGTGCCTGTTCGGGTTCTTCGATTTTAGTGAGCGCGATGACGATGAATGCGATGACAAAGATGGCAAGGGCAATCATCAGGGCCGGTGTGGCGTCGGCGATGTGTGCTTTGGTGGCATCTCCGATAAGTGCGCCCATGATGATGTATACGGCTACTGCGGCAGAGCTGTTGAACACACCACCGATCTGGATAAACTGGTTTCCTTTGTTACCGCCGCCGCCGAGAAGGTTGAGCATGGGGTTGACAACGCAGTTGAGGATACACATGGTCAGGCCGCTGATAAATGCGCCGATCAGGTAAACGAGGAAAGCGCTGTCGCGGCCTACGTGTCCGCTAAGCCATTGGATAAGAATACCTATGATACCGACGAACAGACCGATAAGGGCTGTTTTCTTGTAGCCGAATTTGGCTATCAGCATACCGGCGGGGATACCCATTACCAGGTAGGCGATGAAGTTACCGTAGTTTCCGATCTGTGCAAGTACGTTGCTTGCGCCGAAATCGTTTTTAACGATGACTGCCATCGGTGAGCAGAGATTGGTCACGAAGGCAATCATTGCGAAGAGGGCAATCATGATGATAATTGCTCCCCATTGTTTTTGTTGTTGACTCATGATTTTTTTGTTTTTGTTAGGTGTTTATTTGAATTTGTTTTAATTTTCAACGTCGAATTTGTAGATTGTTTTCTGTGTGTAGACTTCGCCCGGTTTGAGGACAACGCTCGGGAAGTGAGGATGGTTGGGCGAATCGGGGAAGTGTTGTGCCTCGAAGCACAGTCCGCTTCGGCGACCGAATGTGGCGCCGTGCTGTCCTTTGTAGCCGTCGGCCCAGTTGTCGGAATAGAATTGTACGCCCGGTTCGGTCGTGTATACCGACATGCTGCGTCCCGATTTGGGTTCGATGACCTTGGCTGCGAAGCTCAGCTCTCCCGGATGCTTTTTGTTCAGGACGAACGTATGGTCGTAGCCTGCGCCGTTCTTGATCTGCTGGTGGTCGGCGTCGATGCGCTCACCGATGGTGTGGGGGGTGGTGAAGTCGAACGGCGTACTCTTGACGGATGCTATTTCGCCGGTCGGGATGGAGGTCTCGTCTACGGGAACGTAGAAATCGGCATTGATCTGGCAGATGATGTCGTCGATAGTCGGAGTGGGAGACGCAATACCCGTCAGCGAGAAGAAACCGTGGCTCGTCATGTTGACAATCGTGTCTTCGTTTGTCGTTCGCTTGTAGTCGATAATCAGTTCGTTGTCGTTGGTGAACGTGTAGGTTACGGTCATATCCAATTCGCCCGGAAAGCCTTCTTCGCCGGCTGCCGATACGTAGTGTAGTTCTACACTTTGCGGGTTGATGCGTTTGGCATCCCATACCCGGGCGTGGAATCCGGTCGGTCCGCCGTGCAGGTGGTTCGGTCCGTTGTTTATGGCCAGGCTGTATTCTTTTTTATTCAAGGTGAATTTGCCTTTGCAGATGCGGTTGCCATAACGGCCTACCAAGGTGCTTAAAAATGGCTCGGGACTCTCTATAACGTCTTTGATATTGTCGTGTCCCTGAATGACGTTTGCCACGCAACCGTTGCGGTCGGGCACCATGATGGCTACCAATGCACCTCCGTAGTTGGTAAATGCAACCTCAAAACCTTTATTGTTGGTCAAAATATAAAGATCGGTCTGCTTTCCGTCGATGGTTGTCTGAAAATCTTCAGGATTCAGTTTACATAATGCCATAAGTTTTATTTGTGTTTAGGTGTGGTTATATAATAGATTGTTTTCGTCTATGCAAAATAAATTAAAAGATTCGATTTAGCAAAGAGTTTGTGCAAAAAAGGCATATTTATTATCAAAAATGGGCAAGGACCTTTTGGCGAGGTCTCAGGCGAAAAATAAAATAGTAGCCTGATTTTTTGAAAAACAACGGAGATAAAAACAAAAACAAGGGCGTGTGTGAAGAAGAGAACCGTTCGTTTGCCTATAATCGCTTGGGGATGTACATGTTTTATTTTTATATTTTTTATTGGGATGCTTTTCGGACTGCTGAATTTTGTTACCTTTGCGAGGTAAATTTAGTATTAATTGGAATAAATGAAATAGAAAGAATGAGAAGTTCCATTGTGCCGCTTTTGTTCGTGTCTGTCGGAGTGTTGATGTCGTGTCGTTCGACAGGCAAACTGATCATCAGCGAAGAAAACTATTTAGAGGCTGACAGACAGTTATGGAAAAACTATGAACAGGCAGGTACAGCGATTGTTATGCAACAACGTACTCACCCCGAGCTAAAGGATTCGCTGAAGAACGTCTTGCAGCAAGTATTGGAGCGGGTACAGGCAGATAACGCTGATTTGGCGGTACGGTATGCTACCGTACCCAGTGCATTGCATAGGGTGTATATGGTGAGAGACGAAGTGGGGAAGGACCGATTGAAAAAAGTACTGGCCCGACTCCCAGACAGTCTGAAGAATAATGTATATGCGGGTTATATCCGTCGTTACATTGAAACGAAACAATTGGTGAAAGGTGACAAGTATGTTTCGTTTGATTGCCAGACTGCTTCCGGGGAGAAATATGACTGGGGCGCACTTGCGAACAAAAATGTGTTGCTCTTGTTCGATGGCCTTGAATGTATGGGGCAGATGAACAGGGATTATTTACGGAACCTGTCGGCGAAAACCGACCGCTGCGATTTGGAAATCCTCGTCTATCGTAAATGCAGCAGTCTTGAAGAGTTGAAGAAAGATCAGGAGATGTATCCGTATTGTACGCTTGTTTCGGATTTTCAGATTGAAGGAAATCCGATGAATATCATTTATAACTCGCAATCCACTCCGACTTGCTTCCTGATTGACCGAGATGGAGTTATTCGGGAAATTAGCATGGGACTTGATTCGGATGGATTCGACCGATTTCTGAGGGCGGACGGATGTCTGAAAGAGTAGGAAACGTTTGTGTAGATAGAACCGGTCCTTTACCGACAGCGGGAGGTAGATGCGTAAAAGCATCTACCTCCCGCTGTCGGTAAAGGACGGTGTGCGGCCTTTCTATTTGGCCGTCATTTCAACTTTAAGGTTCAATTCGTTCAGTTGGCTGATGTCTAAGCTGGACGGAGCATCCAGCATGACGTCGCGACCCGAGTTGTTCTTGGGGAATGCGATGCAGTCGCGGATGCTGTCAAGCCCGGCAAACAGCGATACCCAACGGTCCAGACCGTATGCAAGGCCTCCGTGGGGAGGTGCGCCGTATTTGAAGGCATTCATCAGGAATCCGAATTGTTCTTGTGCTTTTTCGGGCGTAAAACCTAATATCTTAAATATTTTTGCCTGCAGGATGCTGTCGTGGATACGGATGGAACCGCCGCCCACTTCCACGCCGTTGCATACCATGTCGTAGGCATTGGCACGAACGCGGGCCGGGTCTGTATCCAGATAGGGTATATCTTCTGGTTTGGGTGAGGTGAAGGGGTGGTGCATGGCCATCAGGCGCTGTTCTTCGTCGCTCCATTCGAACATGGGGAAGTCGACAACCCACAATAAGGCGAATTTGTTTTTATCGCGAAGACCCAGGCGCGAACCCATCTCCAGACGGAGTTCGCACAACTGCTTACGTGCTTTCATCGCATTGTCGCCGCTGATAAACAGCAGTAAGTCGCCGGGGGCGGCATCCATGGCTTTTTTCAAATTATTCAGGACTTCCGGAGTATAGAATTTGTCAACGGAACTCTTGACACTTCCGTCTTCTTGTACACGGGCGTATACCAATCCCTTGGCTCCGATTTGCGGACTCTTGACGAAGTCTGTCAGTTGATCCAGTTGCTTGCGGGTATAAGAGGCGCACCCTTTGGCGTTGATACCTCCGATGTATTCGGCTTCGTTGAAGACACCGAATGTACCAGTTCCTTTTAATACATCCATAACTTCCACGAATTCCATACCAAAGCGCATGTCCGGTTTATCGGAACCGAAGCGGCGCATGGCCTCGGACCACGGCAGACGCAGGAAGGGTTCGGTGATTTCGTAATTGCGGACTTCTTTGAATAGATATTTGGCCATTTCTTCAAACAATCCGATGACATCGTCCTGCTCGACGAAACTCATTTCGCAGTCTATCTGCGTGAATTCTGGCTGACGATCGGCGCGCAAGTCTTCATCGCGGAAGCATTTTACAATCTGGAAATAGCGGTCCATACCCGCTACCATGAGCAATTGTTTCAGAATCTGCGGACTTTGCGGCAGTGCATAGAATTGTCCGGGATTCATACGCGACGGAACGACGAAATCGCGGGCTCCTTCAGGAGTGGAACCGACCAGAACCGGAGTCTCTATCTCTAAGAATCCTTTTTGATCCAGGAAACGGCGTACTTCGAGGCATACTTTGTGGCGCAGTTCCAAGTTGTGGCGCACTACGTTGCGACGCAGGTCCAAATAACGATATTTCATGCGCAATTCGTCGCCTCCGTCTGTTTTATCCTCGATGGTAAAAGGCGGAACTTCCGAGGCATTCAGAATATTCAGGGCACTGACGATGATTTCAATCTCTCCCGTTGGTAATTTGTCATTTTTGTTTGAACGTTCGCATACTTCTCCTTCAGCTTGAATGACGTATTCACGTCCCAATTTGTTTGCCTGAGCGCACAAATCGGCATTTACTTCATCAT
>CATXZX010000134.1 GCA_958404085.1 uncultured Prevotellaceae bacterium
TTCTGTTACGTGTGTATTATCTGCGTGTACCGAAGGTTTCACAGAACAGGAAGTGATATTTGTGTATAGCAAACTTGTGCTTCCAGTCACATTCGTTCTCAGACAATTTGATGGCATAGAGTACGGTCTCACTGAGCTTGTCACGGCCATACCAGTACCATTCGCCTTTTTCCAGATTGCTGTTGGCAGATTTAAACAACAACACATAGCCGTCCCAGTCAGTCTTGAGAATCTTCGAAATCTCCTTGGCCTGACTTTCAGGAGCCAGATTGTCGCCGCAAATGTTGTTGCGTTTGAACTTGGAAATACTTACGAGCAAACCTTTCGTACCACCTTGGGCTTCGCGGATGCACACCCATTTCTCATTGGTATGTTCATCCGTATAACCGTCAGGATAACCCTTGGTCACGATGGCACCCCATGGATAGATGCTCTCGTCGTTGTTGGGCCAGGCCGACTTTTCGATGAAGTTTACCTGCGATACGAATTTGATGTTGGTGCCCTGGTCAAAAGTAACGGTAGCCAGCGTGATGTCATCGCCCTGCGGCGTCAGGTAAATAGTACCCTGCGACTGGCCGTTCTCGCTCTTGGGAGAGTAGATAAGGCGGTTACCGTTTTCAATGCACTCGGCACCGTCGGGCAACCAGCTCTTGAAGATTTTCTTCGCTTCGTCTGCGCTGCTCACTGCGATGGAGAGTACAGTGGTATCGGCTTCGTTAAGGATTTCGCCATAGGCGCCGCGGCTTACAAAGTTGCCGTCTTCGTCAACAACCACCAGGTTGTTCTGGAAATAACTCAGACCGTCGTAGGTGGCAGGACCCGAAACTTCCTGCGGAGCCTTGTTGTCGTCATCGTCGTCGTCACATGCGGTCATCAGGCTGCCCGATACGGCAAAGCACAGGGCCAGCGTCATCCATTTGAATGGTTTCATTTTATTCTGTTTTTAAGTGATTGATTATTTACTCCATGGTTGAGAATTCCTTCACGAACATGTTATATTTCTTACGATATTTGATGGTAGCGGACCAGTCGCAATCGCCCGTTTTAATCGTGATGTAATAGGCTCCGAGGCTGATTGCGGGAGCCTTTCTGCGGTTGTACCAGTAGTCCCTGTCTTCCAAATCGTTCTGATTGACCTTCTTGAACATGTTATAGTACTTGTTCCAGTTACTACGGATTACCTTCGAAACTTCCTTGGCCTGCGATTCCGTAGCCATATCAACGCAATATTTGTCAGCATAGAGACCTTTTGATGTAAAGTTGCTCAATAATACGAGCAGACCTGTCTGGCCGTTTTTCGCCTCGCGGATGCAAAGATAGTCATGGTCGCCCACAAAGTCCGGGAACTTTTTGATGTATACGCTCACAATGTCGCCCTCGCGATGAATGCTCTCGCCGTTGTGCGGCCATGCGGCCTGGTCGATGAATTCAATCTTCGAGATGAAGTTGATGTTCGTACCTTCGGCAAAGGTTACGGTAGCCAGCACTTCGCCCTCGCTCTGCGGGGTAAAGAAGATGGTACCCTGTGCTTGTCCTTCCTCGTCCTTGGGCTCGTAGATGATGCGGTTGTCGTTCTCGATGTAGTTGGCATCGTCGGGCAACCAGTTGATGAAGAGTTCCTTGGCTTCCTCCACGTTGCTTACGCCGAGCGAAACGATTGTGGTGTCGGCGGCATTGAGGGGCTCGCCGTTGCGGCGCTCCATGAAGTCACCGTTCTCGTCAACCTTGACAAACTGGCTCTGGAAGTAACTCAGGCCGTCGTAGGTCATAATGCCCATCTCGTCGCCGAGGTTCTCCTGCTTGTTGTTGTCGTCGTCGTCGTCACAAGCAGTCAGCACATTGCCGGCAGCCGCGAAGAGCAGCGCAAGCGTCATCCATTTGAATTGTTTTTTCATTTTTCTATTTTTAATAAGGGATTAATAAGTTGATTTTTTTTCTTGACTGGTTAATTGGCCACGGCGTCGAGCAGGCGTTTTGCGAAACTTACCTGTTTGTAGCCTTCGGGGTGGATTACGCCGGCCCTCGAACCGTTCGACAGGTTGCTGATGGCCTGACCCTTGAGGCTCTTCTGCATGTAGGTGTTTAGCTCGTTGCTCTTGTTTTTCAGCTCGCTGCGCTTGATGTACTTGATTTCGGGCAGGAAGTGACGGATGTAGCTGAACTTATGGCCCTGGCTGGTGAAGGTGAGATGAGCCACCACTACGTAGTCGGGCAGGTTCATATTAAAGATGTAGTTGCCGCTCTCGTCGGTGGGAAACAGCACCTCTGGGTCGCGGATGAACCAGTAGCGTTTGTCCATGCCGTCCTCCTTCTGCACGTTGCCGTAGTAGCGGTACACCTTGCCGTCTTCCTTCACCTCCTCAATGCTGCACTCGTTGCCTTTGTCCAGGTGTTCCGACTTCACGACGCCCACATCCATCTCCTTGTACTGGCGCTGATTGTTGCTGCTGGTGGTGAAGCGGTCGCCGTTATTGCAGTTCGAACGAATGTCGATGTTGTTCGGATTGGGTGTCAGCTTCATCATGGAGCGGTACTTGTGGGTGTGATTCTTCTGCACGTGGGGAAAGATGCCGTAGTACCATACCAACTTCACGTCCTTGGCGTCGGGGAACAGTTCCGGATTGATTTCAGGTGTCAGGCTGTTGGGGTCCATGAACTGTACGAAGCGTAGGTGGTTATCCTTGGCATTGCCCGACATGAACTTGTTGGTTTCGCGTTGCATGAAGGTCATGGTGCGAGGCTTGCCCATATACAGGTCGCTCACGATGTAGAGTACGGGGTTCTGCTTCAGGTTCCAGATTCCCTGGCCGAAGTGGGTGTCCGTCATCAGGCTCTTGCGGCGGATGCTGACGGGAGTTACCGCGTTGCCGCTCATGCTGCTCATGTAGCCGCTCAGGTTGATGGTTCCGTTCATGTTGAGTTCGATTTTGCCCGGCATGGAGTCGCGTGGTACGTCTTCGCCCATATCCATCGCGTCGGTGAACCAGTCGAACAGCACGCCTGCGCCGGAACATATGGCGCCTCCATAGTAGAAGTAGTTGTTGAATGCGCTTCCGGTGAGGGCCTCATCGATGTTGGCTAATGCAGAGTTCTGGACGTCGCCCAGGATTCCGCCGATAGAACCCAATGTGCTGCCGAAGCCGCTGCTGGCCGATGCGGCCGGGGTGGGCGAAGAGAAATTGCCGTTGAGTTCGGCCTTCATCTCACCGTTCAGCGTAATGCTCTGGTTCAGCTGCGTGCGGCAGGCAATCTGCATGATTTCCTCTTCCGTAAACTTGTTGGCCGAGTAAGCCGAGAAGTCCAGGTCGAAGGCTACCCATCCCATGGGCAGTGCCGAACTGCTCATGGCGTTGTAGGGAGAAACGAGCGTCTTGAAGGCGCGGTTCTCGTTCGTGCCCAGCAGGTTCACCGTAGGATTGACCGTCGTGTTGATAGGTACGGAATAGGACAGCGTGTTGTAGTACGACTGCTTGTTACCGTTTATCACGTTACCGAAGTTCACCTCGAAGGTGTACTCGCTGCCGGTGGTCGTCGAATTCGTGACGTAATAGAACACGCGCAGTACGCCGGTGTACTTGTTGTACAGGCCGAAGTAGTTGAGATCGCGGCCCTTCGGGTTGTTCAGGCAGTTGAAGGCCATCTCCCAGCCGTCTTTCTTCCGGATGTTCTGGCAGATGTCGAGGGGCATCGTGGTGCTGCTGAACTCCGACGACCAAGGTGTGGCAACCTCCTCGCTGCCGCGTGAGGAGTAGATGTACACCGATTCTTGGTTCTCCCAGTCGCTGTTGAATTCCTCGTCGCTGTTGTTTGAGTTGATGAAGTTGAAGGCTTGGCTCAGGGTCAGTTCCGCGCTGTTGCCCAACGCGTCGGTCAGGGTGACTACGGCGGTATTCGATGTTTCCACCTCGCTCTCCTGCGTCGTCACGTTGATGATGGGGTGTTGCGCCTCGTTCAGTTCGCTTTGCTCCACTTTGAGCCAGGCCGGAACGCCTTGCATGCCGGTGATGTTTCCCTTCAGTTCGCTCAGGGTGATGGACATGATGTCCGATGTACTCGACAGCGTGTAGCTGTACTGGCTGCTCGTTGGCAGAACAGCGTTGTTGTGGTCGTTGTCGCTGCACGAGGCGGTCAGCAGGGCTGCCGCACAGACAGAGAGCATCAGACGTTTCCAATTTGATAATGTCATTTTATTCATATTTGTAGGAGATTAGGGACAATAGGTGTCTTTCTCTTGAGAAGAGAAGTATTTCGTCTAAAATCCTACCAAGAATCAAGTACTTGCAAGCACGCCGCGAGATGTTTTAAAAACATTTCAGCCTCCTTCCGAACATAAAATGTTTAATTTTTTCATTTTTTCATCCTAAAAAGCGTCCTATATCAAAGTTTTTGTTTACATTTGTTCAATAGATAGTTTCTCTTCTCAAGAGAAAAACTTTTCTGACAGCAGAACGAAGCCTCAGTACCGTCCGGAACTGAGGCGTTTGTGTTTCGGGGGGCGGAAGGGTCGCGGCGGGTGTGGACCGTGTCCGTTCGGTTTCTTGGCGGCGGCCTTGTTTTTCGAAACGGAGGGCCAGCGCGAAAAAAAAAGTCCGCACCGTGTTTCCGAAGCCTCCGTCGGGGGAGGTAGAAACGCGGTGCGGACCGTAAGCCGTGGGCCCGGAGGGTCTGCGGCTGTCTATTTCAGGTAATCGTCGAAGTAGCGCGTGATGCGTTCGTGCAGGTGTATCATGTCGCGGCCGGCCATGTTGTGGCCCTGGCCGGGATAGGCGAAGAAATCGGGCTGGGTGCCGGCATCCTCGCAGGCACGGAGGAACGAAAGGGCATGCTGCGGCACGCATACGGGGTCGTTGTAGCCGATGATTACTTGCAGGCGGCCTTTCAGGTTTCCGGCTTTCAGGCGCAGGTTGCTGCCCTTGTAGCCTTCGGGGTTGGCCTGCGGTGTGTCCATGTAGCGCTCGCCGTACATCACCTCGTAGTAGCTCCAGTCTATGACGGGGCCTCCGGCCACGCCCACCTTGAATACGTCGGGATAGGTACACATGAGGTTGGTCGTCATGAATCCGCCGAAACTCCATCCGTGTACGCCCATGCGGCTGGCATCTACGTAGGGAAGGCTTTTCAGGTAGTCGACGCCGCGCATCTGGTCCTTCATCTCTTCTACGCCGAGGTGGCGGAACGTTACGTTCTCGAACTCGAGTCCGCGGTCTTTACTGCCGCGGTTGTCGAGGATGAAGAGCAGGTAGCCGCGTTGGGCCATGTAGATTTCCCAGCCGCGGGCCGCGTAGTTGCGCGAGGCCTCCACGTTGCGCAGACCGGGACCCCCGTAGACATAGACGATGGTGGGATATTTTTTCGACGGGTCGAAACCGACCGGCTTCACCATCCGGTAGTAGAGGTCGGTGGTGTTGTCGGCCGCTTTCAGAGTCCCGCACGTTATTTCGGGTACGTTATAGTCCTTCCAGGGGTCTTCGGCTGTCAGCAGGTTCTCGCATCGTGCGGTGGCGGTGGCTATGCGGTTGACACTGCCGGCCACGGTGGGCGAACTGTAACGGTCTACTACGTAAGTGCCTGCGGGCGAGAGCGAACCGCTGTGTACGCCTTCGCCACAGTCGAGGAGTGTGCGCCGGCCGGTCTTCAGGTCGACGCTGAAGAGGTTGTTCTGGATGGGCGAGCATTCGGTGCTGCGGATGATGAGGCTCTTCTTTTTGGTGTTGAAGCCGAGCAGTTCGAGTACGACGAACTTGCCTTCGGTCAGTTGGCGCAGTTCTTTGCCCGTGGTGTCGAACAGGTAAAGATGGTTGTAGCCGTCTTTTTCGCTTTGGTAGATGAATTTTTCATTGTCCCAGGGCAGGAACGTCAGGCCGTGGGTGGGATGTACGTATTTGGGGTGATGTTCTTCGT
>CATXZX010000135.1 GCA_958404085.1 uncultured Prevotellaceae bacterium
CTTCTGTCTTTCAAGAAGTTGGACTCAACACTTTACGGTTTAGCGGACAGTAATAATAGATATTTCGCAAAACCGGCTATACAGGGTGTTTTTACAAAAGTTGAATCCATAAACACTTTAAACGGGCTTTTTCAAAGTGCATGTACCCTGTTATGTTTTGTATAAAAACATCGGGAATATAAAACATCAAAGCACGAGTTCTTTGTAGGAGTTCATGTTGTATACTGTCTAGTCGAAGTTTGTTATGTAGGTTGGGTGTCCATTCTCTTTTTCAACGTGGTTACGGTGTTTATAACTACGCAAAATATTAATTTATTTACCAATTAGTTAATAAATCAAAAAAAAAGAATTTTATTTCATGCAAATATGGCTTGTATTAAAATAATTATATAAATTGCGACATCAATAAATATCATTACGTCCATATATGTTTCATCTAAAATAGATAGAGCTATGAAGAAATTAACAAGATCAAGTTTAGAAGAATTGGCAAAAGAAATGCCAGTTTTGAGTGAAGTAGAGCAACAGATTTACATCGGAGGAGACATCGTTGAGATGGATGCAAATGGTCATTTCCTTCGACGCATTGAGAAAGATGGACCTGACCAAATTTATGTAGGACCTTCTACTACAGATCCTCGCGATAGCGGTACTTTTATCTCTATGCCGGAAGGAATAACACCTCATGAATACGATATTAAAGATAGTAGTGGTAACTTGACAGGAGAAAAAGGTTTTACTTTTGATGATATAACTGGTTCGGGTAATTTTGGAGATTACGAAAAACTTTTTAAAGCACTATCCAATGCAACAAATGTTGAATGGGGATTAGTAGCGGACAGTAAGAACAAAGGTGGGATGGTATATACATCCCATGGAGAACATTCTTTGGATATTTCTATCGCAAAAGATAGTGAGGCAAAGCAAAATCGGAATTTCGATACTTTTATGCATAATCATGAAGAAAGTAATGATGAGTCACCTGATGATGTAGATGGAAATGCATCTTTAAAGAACTATGGCTTTAAAAAATTCGGAGTATATTCAGAAAAAGACGATGAAACTCAATGGTATTAACGACGGGCAGATTTCGAAAAGGATTATATCCTCATCGTTCTTGCTTGTTTTCTGCGCGATGATTTCCGCACAGAAGTATTCGTTTTCGGACGAATGGATGAGGGAAGATTATCCCCATCGGATAAACACGATTACGAAAGAAAGAATCAATAAGTTGTCGCTTGACACCATTACGTTGCGGGAAATGAAAAATGCTTTTCTCGGTTGGGCAAAAGGTGTGCGTCCCCTTATGAAAACACCCGATACGTTACGTATATGGAAACGCGACCCGATAGTTTTCTTTGAAAGCGATGCAGATGGGAAGCGTTCGAGTTTTCCCCTATACATCCGGAATCGTAGCCTTTGGGATGTCGATGGTGTATCGCCTTGTTACTGGTCTTTGTCGCCCGCCCTGCGGAAAGGCGATTCCTGCATACTCTGCCTCGCGCAACTTCCCGATTCCGATGTGTACGGAAGTTTGGACCTTGCCGAAAAGTTGAAGAAGAGTTACGGCGAATTGCCACCCTACGGTATACCGGCCCGCCACGTGACTGACACGTTTGCCGTGGCCGGGCGGTTGGAGCCTTACGGACCATACGAAGTCGTGAATTATTTGAAACTCTTCTGTGTAAACAAAGGTGTGGTAACGCGTACCTATACCTTGAGCGGAGCGCCGTTCAAGCATCCGGCCCACAGGGGTGCTTTAGGCGAAGAGCAACATCGATACACAGACCAAGCGCGCGGCCTACGCGGCCGACACGGCTCTCTTGAAATGAAATTCCTATCGTACGCGTTGCGTCCGTTGCTTGTCGGTCCGTCTGCATCGTATGGAGGAAGAGAAAACTTTTCTTTGCTTGTCTACGTGGATGGAGCAGGTCGCGCTGCGTTGCATGTGTTGCTGCCCGAAAACCTTACGGCCGAAGAGGCCGCATGTACCGACCGTCTGAAACAGGCGTTCGACCGTTTGCCACCGTTCCTGTTCGGCCACATGATATGTGCTGACGGGCGTATATTGCCCGGTCGTTTCCTGAAGGGTACCTATCATGCCGGTTCGGGCGAATGGTCTTTCGAAGATTACCTGTATTCCACTCACTTTTAATACGGAACACAATGAAAAATAAAGGTTTGTTTATGGCTCTTTGGTGCCTCTTTCTTTATTCTTTTCCGGCATACGGACTTACGTGGAAGCCCGATACGGTGACGTTGAACGAGATGGTCGAACATTTCAAGGCTTGGAAATGCGGACAATACGCGATACCTGTTTTCGACACACTGATTGCCGAGACAGTTGCATCGTCGAACACGGCCCTGTTGTTGCGCGCCGACGGTCGCCAACCACAAAGTATCGTCTCGCGTTCGCTTCCACCTGCCGTGTGGACGATTGCCGCTGACAACCGTGCCGGAAACAGGCAACTTTTCTTCAAACATGTTTTGCAGAATGCCGATGCGGCAAAAAAGGAAACTGCCCTTATGCAACAGCGTGTAGGCGGCAAGCCGGGGGATGCTGCGTCCGGCGGTACACCGGCCCGTAAGGTGAGCGGAAGGTTGCATGCCGTCTATGATGCCCGAATGGCGGGCGGTTTCGTATTGTGCCGTGAGATCAATGTTTATCAGGTGCTTAAAGGTGTGGTAACGGATACGATGACGCTTCGTTGCAGTCCGGGGCGTTTGAGCCAGGAGCAGGTATCCTGGTTTTCCCCCACGTACAGCCGGTCGCCGTACGACCGCTGGTATGGTTCGCTGGAACTGTCATTGCTCACATACAGTTTGTGTTCCCTGACAGAACCCTGTACCGATTATGAAGGGAACTGTGATTTTACGATGCTTGTACATGTGGATGCAGCCGGTCGTTCCACCCTTCATCCCCTGTTGCCCGAAAATCTTTCGGAGAAGGAAAAATTTGTTGTCGATGGCCTGAAGCGGGCGTTCGAGGCCCTACCGGCCGGCTATTTCGGCACATTGCTTACGGCAGACGGACGCGTATTTCCCGGCCGTTACCTGCGTGCGTTCTATAAACCGCGACTCAATCGTTGGTATTTTGCCGATGCTTTATCCGGACAGCAGGAAGGAAGTTGGCATACAGGCACACCGTGGGAACGCCCGTACTTCGGAGATACGAATTCATGAAGCTGTAACGGGAACGGCGGTTGTAAGTAAAATTGAACCATCTCCGCACTTTCGGAATATTGTTGGAGATGGGATTGGGATTCCTACATATCATATCTATCAATGGAATAGGTCGGAAAACAAAAGTCTCCCGGCCTATTTCATCAACGAATACATGTTTTTCAATCAGATACTTGTCACAAATTCAAATGAATGTTACGCAGCCTTACGCTTCCTGCCCTATTTTTACTTGTATAGCTCGGCTAACTTCTCGGCCAATTCGTTTCCACGCAAATTTTTGGCAACGATTTTTCCATCTTTGTCAAAGAGTAATGTACAGGGAATGGAGTGTACACCATATATTTCAGCTCCCAGACTTTTCCATCCTTTTAGGTCGGACAGATGGTTCCAGGGCAATTTGAGGGACTGAATGGCCTGTTTCCAGGCATCGGCCTTCGTGTCGAACGAAATGCCGACAATCTGGAAACCTTTGGGAGCATATTTTTCGTAGGCAGCCCTTACGTAAGGCATCTCGGCGCGGCACGGGCCACACCAACTCGCCCAAAAATCGACCAAAACATAACTTTTACCCATATATTCGGATAATTTGTGATTGACACCGGTCGTGTCGGCCATCTCAAAATCCGTATAACGAGCCCCGATCATTTTTTTCTTGACACTCTCTATTTCCTTTTTCATTCTTTGGGTCAACGGGTCTTTCATGTATACATTCGATGTGTCACCCAATGTCAGAAGGTCTTCCTCGCTCAATACCCGATAGTTGTTTCGCAGGAAATAAGCCGGCAGGATATTGTCTTTGTTTTCATTGCAGCAATCCTTGAGCCTTTGAGCCTGTGTCTTCAGATTGTTCTCATACAGCTCATTCAGCTTTTCTATAATTTCGGCCGGTATTTTTTCGTTCCGGGCTTTATACGATTTAGCGACGGCGTTCATCGAGTCGAGCCTTTCCTGAAAAACATGCATGCGCTGCTGCCACACATGGAATGAATGGTTTAATTGAGAGCCTTTTACGGTCTTTTTCTCCAGATCCACCTTGACGTCCTCATCGACAATAATAGGTGTCAATACATCGGACGTGGTTCCCACCATGGCGAAGAACGGCTCTTTATCCGTAACGGTAAAACTGAAGTTGCCGTTTTTTACTTCTACGCTATCGCGTATAGTTTCTGAGTTGGATGTAAACGTTACCAAATAGGCCGTTTTAGCATCTTTGTGAGCGCCATTTACTGAAATTTTCTTTTGCGCGGATGCAGAAAAGCCTACTGCCGTCACCATAAACAATACAGAGATTTTCTTATTCATTGTTCTGTCATTTTATTAACCTTGCAAAATTAACTTTTTCGTCATGAATATTCCTGATTTCGAAAGAAATATATAACTTTGCCGCCATAAAATAGGCCTGAAAAGGACCCGAGTGCTTGCCAAACCTCGTTAAAAACAAGAATATCGCATCTTTTACGCCATGATAAGTAACGGTCGTGTGAAAAAAGGGTATAAAGAAGGTGTTGCCCCGTATCGGTTTTATTTTTTTTGACGATTTTTCGAGCAGGAAGACGGATGTTTTTGGAGGGTCTGAAGTTATGAAAGATTGAGATTAAAGAAATAGAACAATGGAAATGAACAACGAGAAAGCTCTTGTCGTATTTAGCGGCGGACAGGATTCTACGACGTGCTTGTTCTGGGCGAAAAAGCACTTTAAGGAAGTACATGCATTAAGTTTTATTTATGGCCAAAGACACGTGGCGGAAGTAGAATTGGCCCGTTCCATAGCCCAAAAGGCACAAGTGGGTTTTGATGTGATGGAAATTCCTCTTATCGGACAACTGGGACACAACTCCCTTACCGATACGTCCATGGTAATGGATCAGGAAAAACCTCAGAATACGCCTCCCAATACATTCGTTCCGGGACGCAATCTTTTCTTTTTGAGTATAGCGGCTGTCTACGCGCGGGAAAGGGGAATCCGGCATCTGATAACAGGTGTTTCGGAAACCGATTACAGCGGTTATCCCGATTGTCGGGATGCGTTCATCAAGAGCCTGAATGTAACATTGAATTTAGGTATGGAAGAACAGTTTGTCATTCATACACCGCTCATGTGGATAGACAAATGCGAAACATGGGCTTTGGCCGATGAATTGGGAGTACTCGATTTGGTCCGAAACGAAACGATGACCTGCTACAACGGGGTCAAGGGTGACGGTTGCGGTCATTGTCCTGCGTGTAAACTGCGTCGGGAAGGATTGGAAAAATATTTAACAAGAAAACAACAGCAGAATTAAATGAATACGATGAGAGAGGAAGAAGGATTGAAGGTCTTGGGAAAGAAAACCGAATATCGGTCGGACTATGCTCCCGAGGTGTTGGAAACGTTTATAAACAAACATCCGGAAAACGATTACTGGGTTCGCTTCAATTGTCCGGAATTTACCAGCCTATGCCCTATTACGGGACAACCGGACTTTGCGGAAATCAGAATTTCATACTTGCCCGACGTGAAAATGGTGGAAAGCAAGAGCCTGAAACTCTATTTATTCAGTTTTCGCAACCACGGGGATTTTCATGAAGACTGCGTCAATACGATTATGAAGGACCTCATCAGATTGATGAATCCCAAATATATAGAAGTAACAGGAATCTTCACCCCCCGGGGAGGTATCAGCATCTATCCGTATGCCAATTATGGAAGACCCGGAACCAAATA
>CATXZX010000136.1 GCA_958404085.1 uncultured Prevotellaceae bacterium
AAGGGAAAAAGTCGCCTTGCAACTGCACGCCCAAATCGCGGCCGCCGCTTGAGTGTTCGCCTACCCGGTCGCTCATGCCGCTGAGTTTCGAAACAATCTGTGAATAGCTGCCGAACCCCACATTCCACGGATTGTACGGATTCTCAAAGGTAAACGGGCGTTTGAACTGACCGACCTTGATACGCATTTCTTTCCATTTCTGCCATTCGACAAAAGCATCCAACGCCCGTGGTCCTTTATCGTCGCCCGGTGCGCCGCTCATTTCAGCTTGGATTTTGTAATAGAAATCATCGAAACAGTGTCCGTCCAGGTAAAGACGGATAAAGCGTAAATCGAGACCGCCATTCTGATCCTTTCCTTTTTGGTCGTTCCAATCATATTTCCCAATAAAATATCCGCCAAGTTTGACGTCCGAACTGGCGAACCACTTGCCTTTCTGTGCATGCAGCCGATTGGGAATAAGGCAGATGAAAATAGCAGAAAGCGTGATGAGGATTTTTTTTGTTGACATACTTTTTCGATAAATGTTGTTTCCGGGGTGCAAAATTAGGTAGAAAAAGGAAAATAAAAAGGCTGTAACGTCCATTAAATCCGGATTTCATGCACAACAAACGTATCCAGACAGGAAACCGAATGAGGAAAAAACATAGCCCAGTCTATGCTTTATGAGTATAAAGCACGGAGTAGTCCGAACGGCGCTTACTGCGTTTTGTGTAAGTGTATGAATTTACCTGAATATGGAGACGAGCGGTAGAATCCTTATAACAAGTCTTTCGCTGAAAAGGGATAAATATGCGTTCCGCTTTTCACCTTAATCTGTTTACCGTTTACGTGCAAGCTGTAAGGTTTGTTGCTGGTTATTTCGATATGGGCCTTGTCCGCATGATAAATAATGTCCGTCTGTACGTTGCCGAAGCGGAAATTGCGCAATCCGTGTGTGCCGTTTTTACGTTTCAAAGACCACGTAATTGTATTTGTCAGGGCATTGGCCTGACGGAATCCCATTATATTTTCTATAAAGAGAGAAATGGGCCCAAGCGCCGACCAACCGCAAAAATCAGGGCGGGCACGACGTCCATGTTCTGTAGAGGGGCTGTCGGAAGAAGGATTGTAGCACTCCCATATCGTGTGGGGAGATACGGCGTGGAAGGTACGCAACTGTAGACGAACTACTTTTTCGGCCAATTCGTCCGCCAGTTCGTAGTAACCGTATTTTTCCAACGCTTTTGTTCCCATATAGGCCGTTGGAAGCCAGATACCACCACGCCAATAATCACCGGTAGCGTCGTTATAATCTTTGTCCTGGCGCGAAAGCGTCACCCACGGGCGCTCTCCGCCCAAATATTGCCCGGACCGCAAGTAACTGACCATACGTTCGGCTTGTTTTTTAGAAGGAATGCCGGCTAACATCGCCCAAAAAGAGGCCGGTGTCATGATACGGCACGGCTTCCCCGTTTTTATGCTGACGTCATAGTAAAAACCATCCTGCTCATCCCAATAGCGCTTATTCACCGTACGTTTGATATTTTCATATTTTTGCGATGCCAGATACGAGCTTGTTCTTTGTCTCCCGATACACGAAACAACTCGGAAATATGCAGGGCCGCAAGTGCCTGCTGACTGATGGCATCAATCCACATGACATTTCCATAGCCACCGGCATCGCGGCCACGTGGCGTATTGTCCATGCCGCTGGCTCCTCCGGTCCATGTGTAACCGATAATGGATCCGTCGGATGCTTTTATTACATCGCGATAAATAGGATTATAAGATGGCGACACATAGGGATTTACATTTCCCTTGGCAATGGTATCAAAATAAACGAAATGTTTCTGAAGGTACTGTTTCTCATACAATACTTTATTTATTTGTTCCTTGTCTCCTGTAAAAAGATAGTTCTCATGTTCAACCCACGCGAACAGGGGAGGATTGTCGCGTAGGTGGATAAGCAGCGGCGTACGTACATGGTCGTGAATGGGTACGTAATAATTCATTAACGTTTCCTTTCCGGGATATGTATATGTTCAACGAAGCACAAACCAGTCGACTTTTTCAGGAGCGGATAAATACCATGTGTAAATATCAAGAAAAACAGGACGCAATGTGGTGGATATTTGTATTTTTTGTACCTTTGCAAGAAATTTGATTTCAGACATGGAACAGCTTAAACATGAATGTGGCGTTGCAATGGTTCGTTTGCTGAAACCGTTATCATATTATCAGGAAAAATACGGAACATGGATGTATGGCCTGAATAAATTGTACCTGATGATGGAGAAGCAACATAACCGTGGGCAAGAAGGAGCCGGTTTGGCCAGCGTAAAGTTGGCATCACTTCCGGGAGAAGAATATATGTTTCGTGAACGAGCGTTGGGAACAACAGCTATATCAGAAATCTTTTCATCAATTTATAAGCAATACCAGGGATTACCAAAGGAGCAATTGTCGGATGCAAAATATGCAGAACGTTATTTGCCTTTTGCTGGAGAAATTTATATGGGCCACCTCCGTTATTCGACAACGGGAAAGAGTGGCCCTTCTTATGTTCATCCGTTCTTGCGTCGCGACGGCTGGCGGGCCCGGAATCTCTGTATTTGCGGAAACTTCAATATGACGAATGTCGATGAGATTTTTTCGCATATAACAGCAGACGGACAACACCCCCGGGTATTCTCGGACACATTCATATTGCTCGAACAACTGGTACATCGCCTTGACCGCGAAAGTGACCGCCTTTACAAAGAGGCTTGCGGAAAACAGTTGCAAGGGACAGATATTACGCAATATATCGAAAACCACTTGGATATAACGAACGTCCTGCGTCAGACATCGGATATTTGGGATGGTGGATATGTCATCTGCGGCCTGACCGGAAGTGGTGAAATGTTTGCCCAACGGGACCCGTGGGGCATTCGTCCCGCATTCTGGTACAAAGATGACGAAATCCTGGTGCTGGCATCGGAGAGACCAGTTATTCAAACAGCGCTCAACGTTGAGATTGCCGACGTTCACGAGTTGAATCCCGGACAGGCCATTGTTGTCCATAAAAACGGGGAAATGGAAATTCAACAGATTCTGCCTCCCCAAAAGATAAAACAGTGTTCTTTCGAGCGAATTTACTTTAGTAGAGGAAGCGACGAGGACATTTACCAGGAACGCAAGAAACTCGGATGTCAATTGGTGGAACCGATTCTGAAAGCTATCGACTACGACGTGCGTCATACGGTGTTCTCCTATATACCGAATACCGCCGAATCGGCCTTTTACGGATTGATAGAAGGATTCGAGTCTTATGTAAATCAGCAAAAAATCCAAAAACTGAGTCGGATGAAACATGTGCCGACCAACGACGAACTGACTCAGATATTGAATGAAAAGGTCCGCTGTGAGAAGGTTGCATGGAAAGACATAAAGATGCGTACTTTTATTGCGGAAGGCAATACCCGTAATGATATGGTGGCTCACGTTTATGATATTACCTACGGATGTCTGGAACCCTATGTAGACAATCTCGTCATCATAGACGATAGTATTGTTCGGGGAACAACTTTGCGCGAAAGTATCATTCGTATCTTGGATCGTCTGCATCCGAAAAAACTGGTTATCGTATCTTCGTCCCCGCAGGTCCGTTTCCCCGATTATTACGGTATCGATATGGCGAGACTTGATGAGTTTATTGCATTCAAAGTAGCTATTGAATTGCTGAAAGAAGAAGGAAAAGAATCACTGATAATGGATGTGTATGCTAAGTGTAAGCAACAACAGAATTATCCGAAGGAGAAAATCCTCAATTATGTAAAGGAAATATACGCCCCCTTCAGTGATGAGGAAATTTCACGTAAGATGGCTGATATATTACGACATAAGGACGTAAAAACGGATATATCCATCGTATTCCAGTCGATTGAAGGACTACGTGCGGCATGCCCCGGCCATACGGGTGACTGGTATTTCAGCGGCGATTATCCTACTGCCGGAGGAAATAAACGCGTCAACCAGGCTTATATAGACTATATTGAAAATGTATATGCAAATAACACTAAAATAGAAATCACACACTGATGAGAAACGTAACACTTATCCTTGACGACGGGAGCCATTTTCATGGCAAGTCGTTTGGTTATGAAAAACCTGTGGCGGGCGAAGTTGTGTTTAATACCGCAATGATGGGTTATCCGGAGAGTCTGACAGATCCGTCATACGCAGGCCAATTAATGACATTGACGTATCCGTTGGTAGGAAATTATGGCGTGCCACCATTCAGCGTAGAGCCCAATGGACTTGCTACCTTTATGGAGAGTAATAAAATATACGCTTCAGCTATCATCGTGAGCGATTATAGTGAGGAATACAGCCATTGGAATGCTGTAGAAAGTCTGTCTAGTTGGCTGAAACGTGAGCAGGTACCAGGCATCACTGGTATCGACACACGGCAACTGACAAAGACATTACGCGAACATGGCGTAATGATGGGGAAAATCATATTCGACGATGAACCCGAAAATATACCGTCGGCAACATATGAAGGCGTAAATTATGTGGAAATGGTTTCATGCAAAGAAATTATCCGCTACAATGAAGGTGCCGGTAAGAAAGTTGTATTGGTCGACTGCGGAGTAAAAAACAATATCATCCGTAATTTGCTGACCCGAGGGGTTGAAGTGATCCGCGTTCCGTGGGATTATGATTTCAACGACCTGGATTTTGACGGTTTGTTCCTGGCCAATGGTCCTGGCGACCCTGATATGTGCGAGGCGACGGTTGAAAATATCCGTAAATTCCTGGCAAACACGAACATTCGCCCGTGTATGGGTATTTGTATGGGTAATCAGTTGCTTTCAAAGGCAGCCGGTGCATCTATCTACAAATTAAAATACGGCCACCGCAGCCATAATCAACCTGTCCGCCAACTGGGGACGAACAGATGCTTCGTAACAAGCCAGAATCACGGTTACGCAGTAGACAGCGAGACTTTGCCTGCTGACTGGGAGCCGATGTTCGTCAACATGAACGACGGTTCGAACGAAGGTATCCGTCATAAAACAAACCCGTGGTTCAGTGCGCAATTCCATCCGGAAGCATGTAGCGGCCCCGTAGATACAGAGTTCTTATTTGATGACTTTATTCAGCTACTTTAGTCGAATAAAATTATTTATTCACCAGGAATTAAGAGTATTATGAAGGAAAAAGAAATAAAAAAAGTTCTGTTGTTAGGTTCTGGCGCCCTGAAAATCGGTGAAGCTGGAGAGTTTGATTATTCCGGCTCGCAGGCTTTGAAAGCCCTGAAGGAAGAAGGAATTGAGACTATTCTGATTAATCCCAATATCGCTACCGTCCAAACGAGTGAAGGGGTTGCCGACCAAATCTATTTTTTACCCGTAACACCGTTCTTTGTTGAAAAAGTTATCGAAAAAGAGCGCCCGCAAGGTATTATGCTGGCTTTCGGTGGTCAAACAGCACTGAATTGCGGTGTAGAGCTTTATCAAGGCGGAATACTTGAGAAATATGATGTGGAAGTCTTAGGTACTCCGGTCCGGGCCATTATGGATACGGAAGACCGGGAACTCTTTGTCGACAAACTCAAGGAAATTGATGTAAAGACGATTAAAAGTGAAGCCTGCGAGAACATAGAAGCCGCCCGCAAGGCTGCACAAGAATTAGGTTATCCCATCATTATCCGTGCCGCCTACGCTTTGGGAGGATTGGGGTCCGGATTCTGCGATAACGAAAAGGAACTCGACAAACTGGCCGAAAAGGCATTCTCTTTTTCTCCGCAGGTTTTGGTGGAAAAAAGCCTGAAAGGGTGGAAAGAAATCGAATACGAAGTAGTGCGCGACCGTTACGACAACTGTATAACGGTATGTAATATGGAAAATT
>CATXZX010000137.1 GCA_958404085.1 uncultured Prevotellaceae bacterium
GGAACAGCGCGTGGCCGCGCTCCTGCGCGGCAGCGACGGGAAAACGGCCAACAGCCTGGTTGTGGAATTGAATATGCCCGTGCAAAAGGTGCTGGCCCTGCTTATGGAAATGGAAATGCGCGGCATCGTGAGGACGCTTCACGGCGGTGTGTACCGCCTGGCCTACGGACTTTAGCCGCGGCGGGGCGGTCAGTCGAGGTAGCCCTGCTGGCGGAGTGCTTCGGCCGTTTCTTCCAGTTCGTCGTACCACGCCTGTCCGAAGCGGCGTATGAGCGGTTCGCGCAGAAAACGGTAGACGGGAATATCCTCGCGCCGGCCTTTTTCCACGGCGGGCCGGCACACACTCCAGCGGTGGTAGTTGAGGGCGCACAGACCGTCGCCCAGTTCCTTGACACGGATAGGATAGAGGTGGCACGACACCGGTTTGCTGAACGAAGTGAGTCCCGCGCGGTAGGCTTTCTCTACGGCGCAGAAACAGCAGCCTGCCGCGTCGTAGCAGGTAAACACGCAGTCGCGTCCGTCTACGATGCTTGTCACCAGATCGCCGTCTTCGTCCGTATACGATACGCCTTGCCGGGCGATGATTTTCCTTGCTTTTTCGCTCAGGTCACCGCTGACGGTGTCGAGTACGTTCTCGAGTTCGGCCGCCTCGTCGGTCGTGATGGGCGCGCCGGCATCGCCGTCTATGCAGCACTGTCCGCCGCAGGCTTCCAGGTCGCAACAGAATTTCTGTTTCAGGCAGTCAATGGAAACGATGACGTTTCCGACTTGTATCATGGGGATGGTCTGTTTGTCGTTCATGCGTGTAAGGGAATCTTTGCTAAGCGTTTTTTGTCACCATACGATGGGTTCCCGACCGTGTGCGGTCAGGTAGTCGTTGGCCAGACTGAAGTGGTGGTTGCCGAAGAAGCCGTGGTAGGCCGAAAGCGGCGACGGATGGGCCGATTTCAGTACTAAGTGGCGCGTCGGATCGATGACCGCACCTTTGCGCTGGGCGTAGCTGCCCCACAGGATGAATACCAGACCGTCCTTCTCCTCGGAGAGCAGCCGGATGACGGCATCGGTAAAGACTTCCCAGCCCTTGCCCTGATGCGAACCGGCCTGATGGGCACGTACCGTGAGTGTGGCGTTGAGCAGCAGCACACCCTGTTCGGCCCAGCGTGTCAGGTCGCCGCTCTCGGGCATGGGCCGGCCCAGGTCGGCATTGATTTCCTTGAAAATATTTTGGAGCGACGGCGGAAAGGCGATGCCCGGATTCACCGAAAAACAAAGCCCGTGTGCCTGTCCGGGCCCGTGATAGGGGTCCTGGCCGATGATGACTACTTTTACGCGGTCGAACGGACAAAGGTTGAAGGCGTTGAAGATGAACGGACCGGGCGGGTAACACGTCGTCTGCCGGTATTCGTTCCGCACGAAGTCTGTCAGTTCCTTGAAATAGGGTTTGCCGAACTCGCCGGCGAGGCGTTCGTTCCAGCTTGATTCGATTTGAACGGCCATGTGTCTGTATGATGTTTGCGCAAAGGTACGGAATCCGGCGCGTCCGGCCAAACATTCGCGGGGCAAAGTACGTCGCTCCGCCGTTCCGCTATCCCGTTCTGTATACATAGCGGCCTGCTTTTTCGAAATACCTCGGAGCTATTTCGGAAAAGCAGGCCCGCCGTTTGTAGCGGCCGCCCCGTCCGGAAACGGCGTGGGGTGGCCGATGGATGTATCAGGGGGTGAGTATGCGGCCGGCGGGCATCAGTTCAGTACGATTTGCAGGATTCCGTTTCTGCACTCCTTACCCTGCTTCTTGGTATACAGGTCGTTTTCGTCCATCCAGAACATGCAGAAGATGTCTAACGTGGGGTAGAGGGAGACGAGTTCGCGGAAAGTGGTGTGCTTGTTGGTCTTCTTGTGTTCGCTGACGGTCTCGATGATTTCCACACCGTATCCGGGTATCTCGGCCAGGGTTTTGAAGAGCCTGACGCGTAAGTCCACTTTGTCCTGATTGTGTTGGAGAATGTTGGCCACGCGGCTGTTTATCGAACGGATGACGGCCCGGTCCGTCGAGTTGTCGGTGCCTTTGTACATGCCTGCGAGGAGGCCGATTTGTTCGAGCATGCTCTCGTCGATGTCCGTGGTGGCATTTTTACGGGATAGCTCTCCCCTCATGGTCTCAAGTTCGGGCATGATGCGGCGGAGAGTCTCCTGACTGCTGGGCGGAAATGTTTGGAAGTATTTCTGGATGTCGGCAATCGAATTTATCTGCGGTTTATTCGGCAGTAGGCCGGCCAAACTGTTTTCGTTCCGGCTCCGGAGCGGTCCGAAGATGTCGAGGTTTCTGAACAGGATACGTTTTTGCTTCGTATCTATCCACCATTCCATGCCGTAGACCCTGCGGTATTCGGGATTCTGAGGATCCTGTCTCCGTATCAGGACGTAGCGGTGGTCGTTTTCGCCCACCTTGAACGGCTGGTGTTCTTCCGAGTAGAAAATGGAGATGATGCGGTTCGTTTCGGTCGTCGTTTCCGGATGGGCGTTGTAGGCCACTCCGTAGGAGGCTGTCTGTACTTCGGTCCGGTAGGCGCTTACGATTCGTTCGATGCAGCCTTTTGCCGTGGCTTTGTCTTTGTTGCTTTTGTAGGGCAGTGCGGCGGTTTCCGTCTGGCAGTAGTAGAGCGAGTCTATTCCGTCGCGGCCCTGTTCGTGTTCGCTACTCAGGATTTCAACTTTCTTGAGGCTTCCGATGTAGCGGCTGGCCTCTGTTAGGGGTGTTTTCTGGGCGTCTGTCGTCAGGCAGACTGTTGCTGTCAGGCAGACAGCGGCAATTTGTTTCATGATTCGTTTCATAGTGCGTATTCGTTAGCGGGTGGTTGTCGGTAGGTGTTGGCCTTGATTTCGTCTAAGATGCCTTCTATCATTTTTTCTTTTTCCAGCATGTTGCGCAGTTTCAGCTCTACGGCGGCTATTTCTTCCGGGGTGGTTCCGGTTTCGGGCGGTGTCTCGCGGACGTTTTCGGCGGGAGGGTCGGCCGGGGCTGCTGCGGGCCGGGTTTTCGGGCTGTGGCGCGGCGCGGCGGGTACGGGAGCGGGGAGGATGGCCTTTGCCGGCTGTACGGGCGGACGTGTCTCCGTCGTTTGCGGGAGCGGCGTGTTTTGTGAGAGCGTATACGGAGCGTCGTATCCGCGGGGAACGAGGCATACCGCCAGTACGCTTGCCGCGCAGGCAGCGGCTGCCCAGGGCCACAGGCGGCGGATGCGGCGGCGCTTGACGGTGCGGTCGTATTCGGCGGCGTGGTCGGTTTCTAAAATGTCTTCTTCGTCGGAAGTGGCGCCGGCCTCGAGCAACCGGAGAAGGGCCCGTTCCTCTTCGTTCCGTTCGCTTTCGGGCAGATGCTGAAGCAAACGTTTCAGTTCGCGTTCTTCATTGCCGGAACTTTCGCCTTCCATGTATTTCCTGATCAATGTCTGCTTCATGTTTTTAATTGTTTGATGAGTTTTTTTCGTGCTGCTGAGAGGATGGTGCGGACCGAGTGTAAGGGAATACCTGTAATGAGGGTTATTTCGTCCGCCTCGAGCCCTTTTTGTTTCATCCGAATCAACCGTTGTTCCGACCGTGGCAGCAGGCCGATGGCCCGTTCGATGGTTTCGTTTTGTTCTTCGGTCCGGATGTTCGTGTCGCTTTCTTCGGAAGCGGCTGTCCTTCGGGCCTCGTCGTCGATGTCGGCCGTGCGCCTCAAAAGTAGCTTTCGCTGCATGCTGACGCATTGGTTCTTGATGGCCCGTACCGCCAGTCCGTCGATGTTGTCGCCGGGTTGCCACTTGCGAAGCCATATTTTTATCAGGACTTCCTGTACGGCGTCTTCGGCATCCTCCCGGTTCCGGAAGAAGTCGGATGCGAGTTTCATCATCCGTGGCCGTAGTCTGTGGGCGATATGTTCGAATTCTTGGGCTGTCATCTGTACTAATAACGCGCGAAAACGCAAAAATCAAGTGGCCGGCGCGTTTTTTTTGAAAGAGGTGTTTTGTTGCGTTTCCGGTCACTGTTTTCCGCCTGATGTGCGGTGGCCGGGGTACTGCGGGCCAGAGGAAACGAAAAAACCTCACTCCATGGGTACAGACAGGCCCTGTCTGTACCCATGGAGTGAGGTTAATGTGTGTAGTCCGCTCTCGTTAGTCGGTAATGAGGTTCTTTCCTGTCATTTCGGCCGGTTGTTCCAAGCCCATGATGTGCAGGATGCTCGGAGCTACGTCGGCCAGGATGCCGTCGGCTACCTTTGCGTTTTTGTTTTTCGTCACGTAGATGAACGGTACGGGGTTGAGCGAGTGGGCTGTATTGGGCGTTCCGTCGCTGTTTATGGCGTTGTCGGCATTACCGTGGTCTGCAATGATAATGGTCTCGTAGTCTGTTTCGTTGGCGGCGGTGATGACGTCTTTTACACAGGCGTCGACCGTTTTTACCGCCTTTTCGATGGCTTCGTAGATGCCCGTGTGGCCTACCATGTCGCCGTTGGCAAAGTTTACGACGATGAAGTCGTATTTATTCTCGCGGATGGATGCCACGAGTTTGTCTTTCACTTCGAAGGCGCTCATTTCGGGTTGGAGGTCGTAGGTAGCTACTTTCGGCGATGCCACCAGCGTGCGTTCTTCGCCCTCGTAGGGAGTCTCGCGGCCACCGTTGAAGAAGAAGGTTACGTGGGCGTATTTTTCCGTTTCGGCCGTGTGGAGCTGTTTCAGTCCCTTGCTGCTGAGGTATTCGCCCAAGGTATTGGTGACGTTCTCCTTCGGGAAGAGGATGTGAACACCCGTAAAGCTGGCGTCGTACGGGGTCATGCAGTAATATTGCAGTCCCGGAATGGTCTGCATGCCTTCTTCGGGCATGTCTTTCTGCGTCAGGACGATCGTGAGTTCTTTGGCGCGGTCGTTGCGGTAGTTGAAGAAGATGACGACGTCGCCTTCCTTGATACGACCGTCTACGCCGGCATTTACAAGCGGCTCCATGAACTCATCGGTGTTCTTGTGTTCCTCGCAGTCGCTGTCGTAGCAGTCCTGCACGGCCTGCACCATGTCGGTTACTTGTTTGCCTTTGCCGTTTACGAGCTGGTCGTAGGCTATCTTGATGCGGTTCCAGCGTTTGTCGCGGTCCATGGCGTAAAAACGGCCGATGATGCTGGCTACGGCACCCGTTGTCTGCTGGCAGTGGCGGGTAAGCTGTTCGATGAAGCCCTTGCCGCTTTTGGGGTCGGTGTCGCGTCCGTCCATAAAGCAGTGTACAAATGTGTTCTTCAGACCGTAGCTGTGGGCTATGTCGATGAGCTTGAACAGGTGGTCGAGCGAGGAGTGTACGCCTCCGTCGGAGGTAAGTCCCATCAGGTGGAGGTTCTTTCCGTTGTTCTTGGCGTATTCGTAGGCCGCTACGATTTCGGGATTTTCCAGGATGCTGTTGTCGGCGCAGGCCCGGTTTATTTTTACGAGGTCCTGGTAGACGATGCGTCCCGCACCGATGTTGAGGTGTCCGACCTCGGAGTTACCCATCTGTCCGTCGGGCAAGCCTACGTTTTCGCCGGAGGCCTGCAACTGCGAGTGGGGGTAAGTGGCGTTCAGGTGGTCCATAAACGGGGTCGGCGTCTGATAGATTACGTCGCCCTTTCCTTTCGTTCCGATTCCCCATCCGTCGAGAATCATAAGAAGCGCTTTCTTTGCCATATATCTTTTTGTTTTATTGGTTTGTATGCAGTCAAGTCAGCGCAAAGTTACGATTATTCCTCGAAATAGGATGCCCGTGCGGTTTAATTATTCTTTTTGGCGGTCGTGCGCGTGGCGTCCGGCCGCTTCAGCGCCGGCATTGCCGGATGGCGGCTGCGGCCCATAGTAGGAACAGGAATCGGACGCAGG
>CATXZX010000138.1 GCA_958404085.1 uncultured Prevotellaceae bacterium
TATAAGGATGACCCGTGTACGTGACGTAATACATGTATCGACCTTCGATACGTCCAACTGGAAATTTTCATCCACGTCGCATAAAACCGGACGCAAACCGGCACGAATAACGGCTTGCGCCGTGGCTATGAAAGTAAGCGCCGGAAGAATGACCTCATCTTCATCGTCCCAATGATTCAACTGTTTGTATGCCATCAGAATCAGTGTCAACGCATCCAGTCCGTTTGCCACGCCGACAGCATGGTCCGAACGGCAATACGCGGCAAACTCACGCTCGAACATCGCCCCTTCCTCTCCATGCAAATACCAGCCGGACGATACGACCTTTTTCACGGCGGCCGACAACTGAGGTTCATAAGCTGCTGTCACCTTTTGTAGATTCAGATAGTCGATTTTCATATACCGGTATTCAATGTTATTTCATACGTATCGTAACACACGCATCTTGCTCCGAAACCTTCTTTCTGAGAGAGAAGGCCTTCATTCAAAAAACGGCCGCCATCCTCTGTAGAAACGCCGAAATCAAAATAACGGTTGGCCGCAGCATACTCGGGAATCAATGAAGCGAATAAGAAATCGACGGCACCGTTGTGGCGTCCCTCCTCGGTAGATGTGATATACTGCACATGCACGACATTTTTCATCAGAAACAGAACGCAACCGCCAACAATTACATCCTTGCCCGAAAGCACTACGTAAATATAAATATGTTCGGGGAAATGTTCTGCCAACAGACGTATTTCCTCATAGGTATGTACAGGGCGCGCATGATGCCGTTGCGCGAGATTACAAGTCAGGACGGTCCAGAAATCTCTCAGCCTCGTAGCATACTCGCCTACCTGCAAGCGAGAAATCCGATACCCGCTTTTTATAGCTTTCTTTTTTCCCGCCATACGGCCAGGGCGCAAAGGAAGAACATCGGGGTATGCCACAGTAGACGATATAGCCCTCGCTGTCAGGGTAGCGCCGTGTCTGAACAACGCATACAAGTCTTCTTCTGAAGGATAGTGATGATAAATATGAGGAACAGGCTTATAGATCAATTTATAAGCCTTGTATTCGTTTCGATAATAGGATAGAAATTCATTAAAGGCATCCAAAACCTGAACACCTGTTGTCTTCTTACTCATCACAAGCCCGCCATAGGTCAATCCGTTATGCGACGAAACGGTACGGACCGACTCGTTCCAACAGGCCGGAAGCACCGCACACAGACGTCCCTTATCTTCCAACATAAGCGAACAGTCTTCAAAACGATCGCGGTGATAATCCATAAAATCCCGCTCGAACAAGAATGTTCCATTGCGCGAAGAACGAACAAAAACATCCCATCTGCTTTTCATCGATGTATGATACCGGATTACTCGCATGCCTATACTTCAAAAAAGTTTGATAATCATTTATATATCCATCCGAATCATATTCCTGGGATGCCAACACCAGACAAATGGAACCTGATTCGAAATTCTCCAGCTCGCACCACACTCCAGCCGGAATAAGAATGCCACGCTGAGGAGATGACAAATGCTCCGATACGCTATTCTTTGCATCATCAACATAGATATCGAAGGAGCCTTGAAGAGGTATTATTATTTCCGCACACGTCCGATGTGCATGCCCTCCACGCGTCTGTCCCTGCGGAACATTGGTTATCCAAAAAACCCGCTCCAGTTTGAATGGTAACAGTTGTTGTTGCTCCACCAAAGACAAACTCCCCCGTTCGTCCTTGAATGTACGCAAATCTATCCACATACACCCTTCGGGCAATTTTTCGTCATCATAAAAGTGTGCAAAATCCATAGCGGCAAAGATACAAAATCTTTAAAAAAATCTTTTAATCCTCGTTTTCAAAAAACTCACTCTAAATGGAGAGCCGGCAACCACTTCTATCTTCAATAAGACAGAACAAACATTATATACAACAGCCACTTATTCTTTCCATTCTCTATTCTTATATACGACCGTTCCGTTAGCTTGATGTACAGGCATCAACATGATATCGGATATTTGCATATATTCGGGCACAGAAGCCACATAAAAGACTACTTCTGCGACATCGTCACCAGTCAACGGACGAATGCCGTCATAAACATGGGAAGCCTTTTCCAAATCTCCATGGAAACGTGTCACAGAAAAGCCCGTTTCCACCAAACCCGGTTTGATCGTTGTAACACGAACAGGTGTATGGACAAGGTCGATACGCATTCCGTCTGAAAGAATCTTAACCGCTGCTTTGCTGGCACAATACACCGCTCCCCCGGCATACGCATATTCTCCGGCCGTCGAACCGATATTTATAACCAACCCGCTGCCTCTTTCCACCATACCCGGAATAATTAAACGGGATATAAACAATAATGACTTTACATTCGTATCTATCATCGTATCCCAATCATTCAAATTTCCTTCCTGCACAGGTTCAAGTCCCAACGCCAACCCGGCATTATTTATCAGGACATCTATTTGCTGCCAATCAGGAGGAAGAGAATCGATTCCGTCTTTCACAGAAACTCTGTCGCGCACATCAAAAAGCATTGTATACACCTCGCATCCCGACGAACGAAGTTCATCAGCTACACGGGCAAGGCGTTCTTCGTTCCGTCCTGTCAGGATTAATTTATAATTTCCACTTTTTGCAAACCGGCGAGCGCATCCCTCACCTATTCCGGAAGAAGCTCCGGTAATAAAAACAATCTTTTTATCCATTATTATTTATGAAGTTTCATATTCGCAAGGTCATGCTTCAGCTTATGCCTGTAAAATTTTATTCGCTGCAATGCGTCATCATGTTCCTCACGCAACGAATCCAGTTCTTTTCCTATACGTTCCATACGTTTCGCTTCCTGCTTGATAATCCATAAACGCCGTTTAGCACTTTCTATTTCTATTGAATCCTTCAGGACGATACCTGCTTCACGCGCATTCAACGCCATGGGAAAATTTCTCCTTAAACTATCCACTGCACGGAAAGCCTCTCCGCAATCGCCACGCATAAGCGCTTCACGCGCTTGTTTCAGACAAGCTGCTCCCAGAGCCTCTACATTCTCTTTTCCGTTACACGAACCTAACGCTATAAACAATAAACAGATAATCCAGTATCTTGTCATAAGTACATCTCTATTCCGACTTTAAAGGTGTAAAAGTACAAATAATTCCGAGAACTTTTGTACTTTTGCAGCAATAAAAATCAGGATGACAGAATTAACACGAGAACAACTTACAGAAAAACTAAATACAAACATCTTCCACCAAATATCGCAAGCGGCAGATAGTGCAGGGGTTGCATGTTATTTAGTAGGAGGTTATGTCCGTGATCTTTTTTTAGGACGAAAGACCAACGATATCGATGTCGTAGTGGTAGGAAGCGGTATTCAGATTGCGGAGGCACTGACCAAACAACTCGGTCGTGCAGCGCACTTATCTGTATTCAAGAATTTCGGTACTGCTCAAGTAAAATATCACGGTTGCGAAATAGAATTTGTCGGAGCCAGGAAAGAAAGCTACTCCCGCGATTCACGTAAGCCCATTGTTGAGGACGGAACTCTTGAGGACGATCAAAACAGACGTGATTTTACCATCAATGCTTTGGCCATATGCCTCAACGAAGCACATTTTGGCGAATTGGTCGATCCATTTGAAGGAATCCTCGACTTACAGGACCGCATCATACGTACTCCCCTCGATCCCGATATCACATTCAGCGACGATCCGCTCCGCATGATGCGCTGTATACGATTTGCTGCCCAACTCAATTTTTACATCGAAGACGAGACTTTCGAAGCGCTTGAGCGCAACAAAGAACGAATCGGGATCATCAGCAAAGAACGGATAGCTGAAGAGCTGAACAAAATCATATTGGCTCCCGTTCCGTCTAAAGGTTTTGCCGATTTAGAACGTTCCGGTCTGCTTCCTCTTATTTTTCCAGAATTATCGGCTCTCAACATTGTAGAAACCCGTAATGGAAAAAAACACAAGAATAACTTCTACCATACGCTGGAAGTTCTTGACAACGTCGCGACCCAATCTGATAATTTATGGTTCCGCTGGGCTGCACTGCTTCACGATATAGGCAAACCTCGCTGCAAGCGGTGGGACCCGGTAAATGGATGGACATTCCATAATCATAATTTCATCGGAGAAAAAATGATTCCCGAACTTTTCAGGAAAATGAAACTGCCGATGAACGAAAAGATGAAATACATTCAGAAACTGGTTCTACTCCACATGCGTCCCATTGCCATTGCTGACGAAGTCGTTACCGACAGCGCCGTTAGACGGCTACTCTTCGAAGCCGGAAACGACATCGAAGATTTAATGATGTTATGCGAGGCTGACATTACCAGTAAAAACGAAACGAGGAAACGTACTTTCCTGAAAAATTTCAAATTAGTCCGCCAAAAGCTGATTGACATCGAAGAAAAAGATCGCATCCGCAATTTCCAACCACCCATCAGTGGGGAAGAAATCATGAAGATTTTCAATCTCAAACCCAGCCGAGAAGTCGGAAATCTGAAAAGTTCCATCAAAGATGCTATTTTGGACGGAATAATACCCAACGAATACGAAGCTGCTTATAAATACATGCTCCAAAAGGCACAAGAACTGGGTCTAAGACCTGTCTGAATAGTGACATAGAGACCTCTAAAAACACTTCTCATACCAATTACTAATATATGTAACTACAATGAAACTACTGATTATCCCATTGTTCTGCTTTTTCAGTTTGACCGTCCAGGCCAGTGGCGAAGAATTTCAAATTCTCCCTACTCCGCAATCCATCGAATACGGCGAAGGTAAAATCATTCTTCCGGTCGCCCCCGCCATCTGTTACCCAGCGCCATTGGCCAAAGAAGCGCAACTGTTGGCCGGATTCTTACAAAATGATTTCCAAACAAATTGTCGTCTGAAAGAAAAGAAAAAAAAGGAGATAGGAGATATCTCGCTCGAACTGAACGCCCAGACATTACCCGGTAAAAAAGAAGGTTATGTTCTTACCTTCGACGCAAAAAATATTCGTATCCAAGCCAATGATCCGACTGGTATTTTGCACGGAATACAAACCTTGCGGCAAGTATTGGAAATGGAAAATGGCCGACTATCTGCCCGACAAGCCTGCGTCACCGACTGGCCCACATTTAAATGGCGTGCCTACATGCTCGACGAAGGACGTCACTTTCAAGGAAAGGACGTGGTCAAACGCGTACTGGACCGCATGTCCGAACTTAAGATGAATACATTCCATTGGCATCTCACCGAGGACCAAGGCTGGCGTATCGAAATCAAGAAATATCCCCGTCTGACCGAAATCGGTGCATTCCGCGATTCCACAGAAATCAATCATTTCGAAAGTAACACGTTCGACGGAAAGCCTCACGGAGGTTTCTACACACAGAATGACATTCGTGAAATCATAAATTATGCCGCCGAACGTCACATCAACATCGTACCTGAAATTGAAATGCCCGGTCACGCCACCGCTGCCATAGCCGCTTACCCCTGGTTGGGAACAAGTGGTAAGGAGGTCAAGGTGGCTTGTAAATTCGGTGTTCAGTATGATGTATTCAATGTAGCTTCTCCACGCGTCATGCAATTCTTTGAAGACGTACTCGATGAAGTAATCGCACTTTTTCCCTCACCTGTCATACATATCGGCGGTGACGAAGTTCGCTACAACCAATGGAAGGCGTCACCCGAAGTACAAGCCTATATGAAAAAACATCGTCTGGAAAGCCCAGCCGCATTACAGGTATACTTCACCAACCATATTTCGAATCTCCTTGCCTCAAAAGGCCGTCGCATGATGGGCTGGAATGAAGTGACCGGCGCACAGGTCAACCACTATCAACAAGGAGAAACCGGCAAACA
>CATXZX010000139.1 GCA_958404085.1 uncultured Prevotellaceae bacterium
TTTTATGGCGTGCCACACGTCGCTCATATTGCCCGAGTTTCCTGACCGAATCGTTCTGTGCCGTCATGCAACGGCACACATCGCAAGCCACACAACTATCGGCCAAAGCCACAGTACCTGCCGCTTTCGCCCACAAGGTTGCCACACCCATCATCAGGCTAATAACGCACCTCTTCATACGCATAATCTTCAGGAGTCAGAGTAAACACAAGATAGGCACGGCTCTTTGCCGCACCACATTCATAATAAGGAATGCCGTCGCGGAACGGTTCATCAATGGAAAAGCGGTGATCGTGGCCGCAAATGCAGAAAGCCAGTCCCGGAAACTTATGCAGTTCATCCTGAAAAGGCAACACGACGTTGTTGTTGAACTGTTCCGTAAAAGGTTTGGCGTGCATCGCCACAATTGTGCGCGTCACGTGTCCGGCCACACTGTCGCAATCGGTCCGCATAAAACCGAAGTCGGGTATCGGAACCGAATAGTCAAATTCAAAAGCATTGGTATTCAGACAAAGAAAGTGGTTGTTGCCTGCCGTAAACGAGAAGTTCGTCTTGCCGAATACGCGACAGAACGTCGCTTCGCCCGTACCCAGACAGTCGTGGTTGCCTATCAGGCAAACATAGGGTGCGTGCAGGTTCTGCAGGATGTCCCTCATCCACAGAAATTCCTTGGTCACGCCAAAGTCCGAAATGTCGCCGCAATGTACCACAAAGTCTATCGTAGGATCGGCATTGATGGAACGGACCGCAGCCTGCGTCTCGTCGTACCAGCGCTGTGTATCGCTGATAACCGCGAAGCGGATCGTGTCCTGCCCCTCGCACGAAGTCTCTATCAGCTTCATGTTGCGCTCGTTAATCCCGGTCGGTCCCGTCACATCCACGTCATAAGGATGGTATTCTATCAGGTTGCAGGAAAATAGGATACACACTGACAACAAAGCGGCTCTGTTTAAAAATTTCATCATCGGTTTCTAAATCAAATCATAGAAGGAGATAACTATCAAAAATAATGCAAATATACCTTTTTCCCTCCAAACAGCTTCTAAATAAAAACTGTTTTTATGTTAAAAGTTTTCGTTCTACTTCCGATTCTTCCGAGGCTCCCTTCCACACATCTCCGTGCTATTTTAAAACAGCGGCCTGCTATTTTCCACAACCGGCCTTGTTTTTCCGAGTCGCACCGTCACACATCATACAAGCACTCTCTTACGCGGGCACAACCCGACCCTACGTTTCCGCATCGGGCCCGTTTTGACCGGTTTCAGTACCTGTATTGGATAAAAAAACGGGAATTTTATCCAGTACAACGTATTTATCGGATATAATAAAACAGAAACATGTATATAGTCATACGCAAAATATCAACAGCTCATGTATTCTTCCTACTTCATAACCATCCGACGAAAATCTGTTCCCATGGGAGCGAATATAAAATGGAATAAAGCCATAGTGGCGGCAAAAAAACAAGTCGGATGTTGCCCCTTCAATGGATTTATAGTAACTTTGCTCCGACGATAATTACGAAATTTAAGTTTCAACCGAAGCATGGCACATGTGTTGGCCTTCCGATTTTCGGCTTTCGGCGATGTGGCGATGACGGTTCCGGTCGTATATTCATTTGCCGTACAATATCCTCAGCACCAGATTACGGTGGTGAGTCGTGAGGCGTACGCCCCGCTGTTCGGCCACCTGCCCGAAAACGTCCGTTTCTACGGAGTCAACCTCGACGACTACCGCGGCATACGCGGTCTGAACAAGCTCTACAATGAACTAAGAACCATTCCCTTCAGCCACGTAGCCGACTGGCACAACGTGCTTCGTACCCGTTTTTTTCGGCTGCGCCTGCGGCTCGACGCCTTTCCCGTAGCTGTCATCCGCAAGGGACGGACCGAAAAGAGCAGTCTGACCCGCAGGCATTGCAAGAAGTTCCGGCCACTGAAAACCTCCTTCGTGCGCTATGCCGACGTACTGGCCGAACTGGGATTCCCGGTCCGCCTATCCTACCGGCCTCGGCGTCCCGACCTTCCCGCAGGCCTCTACGCGAGTCTGCCCGACCTCTCGGGCGGCAAACAGACCGGTCGACACTGGATAGGCATCGCACCCTTTGCTAAACATCCGGGAAAAATCTATCCGCCCGAACTGATGGAACAGGTTGTCGAAAGCCTTTCGCGGCAGCCGGACGTGCGCATCCTGCTATTCGGGGGCGGCCGTTCCGAAAAAGAACTTTGCGAAACATGGGCCGCACGCTATCAGCGGGTAACCTCGCTCGTCGGAAAACTCCGTACGGCCGACGAATTATACCTCATTAGCCAGCTCGACGTCATGCTCTCTATGGACTCGGCCAACATGCACCTGGCCTCGCTCGTCGGCACACGCGTGTTGTCCGTCTGGGGAGCCACTCATCCCTACGCAGGCTTCATGGGTTGGGGACAGGCCGAAGCCGACGCCATCCAGCTGCCCCTTGCATGTCGTCCTTGTTCCGTATTCGGAAAGAAAAAATGCTACCGGGGCGACTACGCCTGTCTCCGGCAGATCAGTCCCCAAACAATCGTCGAACGCCTGATGCAGGCGTTGGCCAAACCACCGTTACCCCAAACGCCCCTTTCATGAAGAATCTGACATACAACCTGACCAAAGGACTCATGTATCTGCTTTCCCTGCTTCCGTTCTGGGTCCTTTACCGCATATCCGACCTGCTGTATCTTTTTGTATTCTATCTGATACGTTACCGTCGGCCCCTCGTCCGCAAAAACCTGCGCAACTCTTTTCCCGACAAGACCGAAAAAGAGCGCCGGCGCATCGAAAAAGATTTTTACGCGTTCTTTTGCGACTACATCGTAGAGACTGTCAAGATTTTGTCTATCCCGCCCGAAAAGATGAAACGCCACATGGAGTTCATCGGCTTCGAGCAAATGGAAGATGCCCTGACGCGCCATACCAGTTGCTTCCTGTATCTGGGTCACTACTGCAACTGGGAATGGATAGCCTCCATACCCTTGTGGTGCCGTCAGCCTGATATTCATTTCGCCCAGCTCTACCACCCGCTTCATAGTCCGCTGTTCGACCGTCTGTTCCTCGAACTGCGCGGCCGCTTCGGCAGCGAGAACGTCCGCAAGCAAGACGCTTTGCGTCACATACTGAACTATAACCGCAACAAGCAGAAGAATGTTGTAGGCTTCATCTCCGACCAGACGCCGCGCTGGGTAAACATTCATGAATGGGTGACCTTCCTCAACCAGGACACGCCCGTCTTTATCGGCACGGAGCGCATCGGCAAGAAAGTGGATGCCGCTATTTTCTTCTGCGACATCACCCGGCCGAAACGCGGATACTACCGCGCCGTACTCCGCCCCATGACCGAAGATATCCGCTCGTACCCCGATTATGAACTGACGGCCCTTTACATGCGCGAACTGGAGGCCTGCATACGTCGGGCGCCGGCCTTTTGGCTATGGACACACAACCGGTGGAAACGCCAGCGCACGCAGTAGTCCGGCCTCATACCGAACCAAACAAAAACAAACTATATAATGAAAAAATCGCTTCTTGCGGCTGTCTGCCTGACAGCACTTTCGGCCCACGCGGCCGATGCACCGTTATGGTTGCGCAGTTGTGCCATCAGCCCGGACGGCACATCCATCGCCTTTACGTACAAAGGAGACATCTACACGGTACCGGCCGGCGGCGGAAAGGCCACGCCGCTCACGACAAACCCCGCACACGACATGCACCCCGTATGGTCGCCCGACGGAAAGAACATCGCTTTTTCGTCGAACCGGTCCGGAAATTTCGACATTTACATCGTTCCGGCCTCGGGCGGCGCTCCCAAACGCCTCACCACCCACTCCAACAACGAATATGTGGAGACTTTTCTCGACAACAGCCACATTCTTTACAAAGCCGACATCATGCCTGCGGCCGAGGACGGAGTTTTTCCCAGCAGCGTCTACACCCAGGTGTACGAAGTAAGCACCGACGGCGGACGACCCCGCCAGTTCTGCTCGCTGACCATGGAGGACATCTCCGTCAACACCAGCGGACAATTGCTCTACCAGGACAAAAAAGGCTACGAGGACACCTGGCGTAAGCACCACACCTCAGCCGTTACGCGTGACATCTGGCTGACATCGAAAGAAAGCGGAAAAGAACGCACTTTCCGCCGCCTTACGACCTTCAAGGGCGAAGACCGCAACCCCGTATGGGCCGCCGACGGAAAAAACTTCTATTACCTGAACGAGGAAAGCGGTTCCATGAATATCTACAAAGCCGACCTGAACGGCAAGAAAAACCAGCTGACAAACTTCAAGAAACATCCGGTACGCTACCTGAGCGCTTCGCGCAACGGTGTCCTCTGTTTCAGCTACGACGGCGAACTCTATACCATGACCGAGGGCGGAAAACCGCGTAAGATCGCCATCGAAATCGTCGGCGACGTCATGGAAAATCCCGTTTCCACGTACACCGTACACAACGGAAGCCGCTACATGTCGCTCTCGCCCGATGAAAAAGAAATTGCCTTCATCGCCAACGGAAACGTGTACGTCACGTCCGTCGAATACAGTACCACCAAGCGCATCACGAACACCACGGCCGAAGAACGTAATGTCTCCTTCAGTGCCGACGGTCGCAGCCTGGTTTACGCCTCGCAGCGCAACGGTATGTGGGGCATCTACCGCACGTCGCTCGTACGTGAGGACGACAAGCACTTCACTTATGCGCACGAACTGAAAGAAGAGCCTCTCATCGTAAGCAACGAGCCTTGTTTCGCTCCCCAGTACTCGCCCGACGGCAAGGAAATAGCCTTTTTGGCCAACCGAACGGAGATACGCATCTATAACGTGAAGTCAAAATCCATCCGCACCGTACTTCCGCAGAAATACAACTTCTCCTATACCGACTACGACCAGGATTTCCAGTGGTCGCCTGACAGCAAATGGATTCTGACGCGCTACATCGGCATCGGAGGATGGAACAATACGGACATTGCGTTGGTTAAGGCCGATGGCAAACAGGTCGTAAACCTGACCGAAAGCGGTTACAGCGACGGACAACCGCGCTGGGCGCTGGGCGGAAAGGCCATGGTGTGGACCAGCGACCGGGCCGGTTACAGAAGCCACGGCAGCTGGGGCGCACAGAACGATGCCTACATCATGTTCTTCGATGCCGATGCCTACGACCGCTTCCGTATGAACAAGGAAGAGCGCGCCCTCTTCGACGAATACGAAAAAGAAGAGAAGGACAAGGCCGACAAGGAGAAGAACAAGAAGGAAGAAGAGAAGAAGGCCAAGGAAGAGAAAAACAAAAAGAAAGACAAAGACAAGAAAGGCGAAGCCAAAGACGACAAGAAAGCAGAAGAGAAACCCGAAGATGTGCTGAAACTCGATTTGGAGAATTGCCGTGAGCGCGTGGTGCGCCTCACGATCAACTCATCGAACCTGGGTTCGTTCTACCTGGATAACAAGGGTGAAAACTTCTATTATCAGGCCGCTTTCGAAGGAGGTTACGACCTCTGGGTACACGATTTGCTCAACAACTCGACACGCATCGTGCAAAAAGGATTCGGCGGTGGCGAATTCATTCCCAACAAAGCCGGCAACACGCTCTATATCTCGAGCGGCCAACTGCGCAAAGTATCCCTGCCCGGCTGTAGCGTTACGAATATCAACTTTGCGGCCCAGGTCGAAAGCCACCCGGCAGAAGAACGTGCCTATGTGTTCGACCACGTAGCCGGCCTCATGCGCGACAAGTTCTATACGAAAGACATGCACGGCGTAGACTGGAATTTCTACACCGAGGCATACCGACGCTTCCTGCCCCAC
>CATXZX010000140.1 GCA_958404085.1 uncultured Prevotellaceae bacterium
AGGTCGTTGCCGTCCATGACTACGCCTCCTTTGGGCAGGTTGTCACGGAGCGATGGTTCACGCTCCACCTGTAAGTCCTGCGGATTATCCTGCTGTCGGTAATATTCGTCCTGCCGGGTAATCTGCCGGTCGAGATCTGCCTGCACTTCGGGATGGAGTTTGATGTCAATCAGTTTGTCGCTGTTGAGCATGTCCATGGTGACAGTATCGGCGAAATCCTCCTTGATGACGCCGTTGAGTGTCTCAAGGCGTTTGGCTATCGGCTGGTCTTTGATGGAGTTGGAGGTCAACACAGCCAGTTCCTCGTCGGAGAGGTTATACTGCAAGTCGGCTTCCAATGCTGAGGATTGTATGGTGACGGTCTTCTTCTCCGCATCCACCAGTATGCCGTGGCTCGCCAGCACCTCCTGCCACTTCTCGTTGGAGAAATAGACATCGGAAGTGATGGCTTCCTTATACGGAATTGCCGGGGTGGTCGGTCTCTGCGGCTGTCTGACAGGGGTTATTACCGTCTGCAATTCGGACAGCACATCCTTCTCTGCCACGGGAGCGGTGTTGTAGCCCTTGTAGTAAAAGCCGTAGCCGCCGGATTGTAGCTCTCCGGGCTTCATGCGCCCGTCGGGTCGATTCGGCACCATAGGAGCACCGGGATAATAGAGTTGTCCTCCGATGCGGCGCAGGTGGAATCCTTCCTGCATCCTCGGTGTCCACCCAAAGAATGACCACCCCATCATGTGATGCGGCGGCATGGGTGGACGACGGTGCGGAGCGACCCTGCCGTATTCACCCACGCCGATACGGTAGCCGTGCAAGCCCATCGCCACACGACCGTTGGCATTGCGGGCATGCACAAAGTCTTTCGGCATATCGAAGTCGGCGGCGACAATGCTGGCGAATGTGTTGTAAGCCTTGCGGTTGGCGGTGTTGGTACCCCAGTCGGTAAGGGCTTTCAGTTGTTTCTCGGTAATCGGATAGTTCAGCAACGGGGAATCATGCCCCTGCACGAGCAAGGCGAAACCGTTGCTGCTTGCGGCCACATGAGCCTGCATCCCGTTTCGGAGCAGGATGTCCTGCAGTTCGGGAGTGAGTTCAAGCGGGCGCGGATTGGTGTTTGTCCTTATAGGCATGATACTTGTTGTTTATGCGTTTCCGTTTTCCAGTGCCTCGTCAAGCAGGGCGTTCCTCATTTCCATGAAGTTGACAGCCGATTCCTCAAGGTCAGGGTCAAGCCCCTGGCGGTGGCAGTACCATTCGTATTCCTGCGCCAGCTCACGCGAGTGGCGGGTGATGTACTCTTTCCAGCCGTATTCGCCGGACTGTACCTTTTCGATAAGTTTCTCTTCGGGTTCGTATTTCATCTTGCTTGCGGTTTAGTGTTTGAGGGTCATGTTGTTGCGTTTGCGCATCTCTTCCCATAGCTCCTCGGTATAGGACGCTTCGGGAACATAGTCGAGGTTGCCTTCTTCGTCGGCGACCCAGCAACCGTTCAGACCGAAGTTGTATCTGCCAAAGCCCTGTCGCTGTTCCTCGCGCCATTTCTTCTCGTCACCGTGCGTGAGGCGTACACCGGTCTTTTCATTGAGGTCAATGCCGATGGTGTAGAGGTCATCGCCGTCCATGACGGTGACGGGCAGTCCTTTCTGCAGACAGGTAAGCTCCGCATTGGTGAGCTTCATTTCGTTGGCTGCGTATTCGAGGTTACGGCCGATGACGGGTGTAGGCACGTAGATAATCTGGTTGGTGCCCTGGTCTATCTGATGAAATGCCTGTATCTCCCTTCCTTCGGGAGTGATGACTGGGGCGATGACGGGACGGTGCTCAAGCAATGCCTTGCGCTCTTCCTCGGTGAAGCGGTCGAGGTGGCCGGCTTTGAGTTGCGGATAGAACACCACATCGACGCTATTGTCATCCATGCGGATGAACGCGAAACGGGTACGGGCATGGATTTCCTCGCCGCTTTCGTCGGTGACGCTGATGGGCAGCACCGGAGAACGGCGGCCGTCAAGGATGTCCTCTATCGCCTTTTGGGGCAGGTCTTCGAGCATCTCCTGTGTCAGCCCGAATCTGTCGAGTATGCCGTAAGGCAGTTCCTCGCTCTGAAATCTTTGAATCTTCATTTTTATAATTTTATGGGTTGTCGTTTTCCGCAAAATTATATGTGTTGTTCCGATTCAGAGGTATCTGTAAGTATGATTTTGCTTTGGTTTATGCTTATTTAATATAAGACGTTATAATCATACTTACTTTTATACTCTGATGCGATATAAGCAAGTATTACAGCTGCTTAGAGTATGATATTTTGCTTATACTGATATATGTAAAAATAGGATGCAGTCTGATAGGGTATTGTTACCTTTGCGCCATGTTAAGGAATATATTGCTCATGACGGGATTGGGCTGTTGCATGGCTGCATCGGCACAATTCCATACGGTAACGCCCCATGCGGCACGTTACAGGATTGAACGTGTCACACAGGGAACGGTAGGGGAAACAAAGGAAATTACGGAAAAGGCGGCTTCGGCGGAGTTGTCTGCCGACACCGCTTCAATGCGGAAGCAGTGGATTTACAGCTATCTTAGCGTGTCATATCCGCTGAAGGAGATTTTTGTGACTTCGCCTTTTGGTGTGCGTACAGACCCGTTCACGAAAAAGCGTAAGAAACACAACGGACTGGACTTGAAGGCTGACCGGTGCGAGACATACGCCATGATGCACGGCATCGTGGTGAAGGTCGGACAGGACAAGGTGTCCGGGAGATATGTCACCGTGCGGCACGGGGATTTCTCTGTCAGCTACTGCCATCTGTCCGAATGGCGAGTGAAGAAAGGTGACTGTGTGAGACCGGGAGATGTGGTGGGAATAAGCGGAAACACCGGTCGATCGACCGGAAATCATCTGCACCTGACTGTCCGGCTGGGGCGGAGGTATATCAACCCGGTAGTATTGCTTCAGTTCATCGACGAGACGCGCAAGCAGGCGTTGGAGAAACTCTCTAATTACGGCCTTTGACACACTTTTTTGGTCTCAAAACTGACCTCAAAACGCTTTTCTTTTTCTTTTGCCGATTTTCGGCAGTTTCCCATTGAAAAATTTGCAGGATTGAAATAAAAGCAGTACCTTTGCAACGACAAATCCCGCCCGCTTCCCGTAAGATTAGCGTACCCAGCGGGACATTTTTATTTTATGGGAGTAAGATATACACATCAAGCCATAACAACAGAGGAACAAATAAACACTCTAAGACGGAGAGGTTTACTTATAGATGATGTCAGTCATGCACAAAAGACTTTGGACACCATCAGCTATTTTCGTCTTGCCGGATATTGGAGACATCTGGAGGCAGACCGCTCCACACATCGGTTCAAGGAAGGAAGTAAATTTACCGACATTACCGATGCGTATTATTTCGATAAACAGTTAAGAGCATTATTGTTCTCCGCTATACAGACTATAGAAGTTGTTGTACGCACAAAGATAATCAAGCATTTTGCACACACCTATGGCGCATTTTGGTTCATGAATGAAGAATGTGCAACCAACAGTTCCCGCTTCGCTGCAAACTTAGCCATAGTGGAAAAAGAGGTGGCTCGTTCTCATGATGATTTTATCAAAGAACATTTCCGAAAGTATAGCGAGCCAGAACTGCCTCCTGTATGGAAAACCTTGGAGGTCGTGTCAATGGGTACGTTGTCAAAGCTCTATTCCAATTTTTCAGATGCCACAGCCAAACATGGTATAGCACGAGAATTTGGGTTGAACCATCACAAGTTCCTCAGAAGTTGGTTGGAGTGCCTTGCCGTTATCCGTAATTGTTGTGCGCACCACTCAAGATTGTTCAATAGGGTCTTCCCGATAAAGCCGCAGATGCCGGTACGGTTGTCAGGCGTTTGGATAACTGACTTCTCTTTTAGAGAACAGACTCTTTATCCTCAACTATGCTATCTTGTTTATTGGCTCAACTCCATTTCGGCCGATAATACTTTTGTCAAAGATTTCAAGCACCTGTTGCACGAACACCCCTCTGTTAATACAAGGCTAATGGGATTTCCTGTCGGATGGGAAAACGAGCCGCTTTGGAAGTAAAGCAATGCACTACCATAAAAAAGCGTTCCCAAATTGTATGGAAACGCATTTTTATGTATCTGATTATTTCCTTAAAATCAGAAATGGAAGTAAGCATTAACTCAACTACACCTTTTGGAGGTTGTAAGCCTATTGTAATTTTACATTGCAAAGACGCACAACCTACTTGAAAATGTCAGGTACTATGGATTTTGACATATAATTGTGCAACGTGAAAAAATAGTAACTTCATCATTCTAAACAAACAGCATATGAAAAAGGCATCCAAATATATATCATCTGTATATCTTAACATCGTTGATAGAAGCGAATCATTCCTTATAAAATGTCGTTATTCATATAACAAAGTATATCGAATTTTTGTCATCACGTTAATTGGATTAATGATTATCGGAATTACCATAATCATTTTCGCTATGTTATATAATGTATCAAATCTGGATATGCCATTTTCAAAGTTGTTTTATAACAGTGCATCCATATACATATCAGGAAATGAACGAGACTTAGCAGGAATAAAAGAGATTCAACATCTGATAATTTTTGAACAGTTCATATCGTTTGTAATTAACAATATATTTCTCGCAACAATAACGTATAACTTATTTAAAACCTATAATAATGTATTCATATCTAAGAATTTATATATACTCGAGCAAGAAGATAGTCCTCAATGCTATGTTTTACGATTTAGAATTGGAGATTTAAATAATGAATTTGCGAATTATAGGTATTCTATGCAATTTTTCAAATGGTATGATAATGTATTCAAAGATCCATACTATATTATTCAGAATGATATTCCAGAATTAGATTATGTCTATAATGAAGATAACTGTATTTATTGTAGAGATAAGAATAAGGTTACTGATTTAGTCATGAGTACAAAGTCTCATGATATAAATCAAAACGCATCAGCTGTTGCTAAAGTTATTTTTGCTGAGGATAATGTATTCTATGCTTTTAATAGTATTTGTATTACGATAACAGCAATGTCAACAAAAACCTCTGAAAAAATAATTATAAGACGCTATTATGGGAAGAAAAATATTATTTTTGTCAATAACTGTAAAGACGTTTTTAAATGGGATGCATCAAAAAAACATAATAAAACAACTCCCATGTGGCATCACATAGATAAATATGAGATAATGGACGAAAATAGGAAATTTTTTATAACATCAATCTTACGCAATAAACTCGTCAATAAGAATAAAAAGTATCGTAAATCTCGTAATATTTGACTGATTAAATTTCGTCTTATCAAAATGCTTACAAATGGAAATCCAAGATACATGCAAAAAAAGCCCCTGCCTCACCGCGAATATGCGGGCAAGGCAGAGGCTTATAATAAGCCGAATCTCTAATGCTATTATTATCCCCTCAACATCGTTGGGATGATATTTAATTGGTCAATTGTTCAAATATCAATTGCCCGTTTTATTTCGTTGACAATGTACCGTACATGATTATCGGTAATGTATGGCCCGGCCGGAAGGCAGATGCCTATTTTGAAAAGCAACTCCGACACCCCATTGACATAGGCTGGAGCATTGCTGTATACCGGCTGTTTGTGCATGGGCTTCCATAGTGGTCGGCTCTCTATATGGGCAGCATCGAGGGCCATACGCAAGGCTTCGACATTGGTATTGGGCTGGCAGTCTGTCGTCGCGGAATTAACTGGATGTGTTATGCCTGTCACACCTCCCACCGGACCGGTTATGACTTG
>CATXZX010000141.1 GCA_958404085.1 uncultured Prevotellaceae bacterium
GCGCGGAATGCGGCCATGCGTAGCGGCGACGAGCCGAAACCGTAAATCCATGTGTCGCCAATCTCTTCCCGGACGAGGGGGAGCCTGTTTCTCATCCGTTCCAGGTCTTTCGCCACGCTGTCGAGTGTAGAAGCCATTACCTCCGCATGCGGGTATTTCCGGCGCAGCGATACGAAAATGTCTTTCACCTGTTCGGCCGAATGAGGTCCGTGGTTATCGCCCGTGAAGGCGAAGGCTACGGCTGTACGGCCGTCGGGTAGTATCGTCTCGCTGCCGTAATCGTCCTGGTACATCAGGATAATTTCGCTTCCGTCGGTACCGCGCCAGCGGCAAAGGTTCGGAATGTGCGGTACCTGGCTGGCCGGATTCACACCGATGTGCAGAAAACGGATTCCCGCGGCGGCAAGCAGCGGGACAATGGCCTGCGTGTGTCCCGGAACGTCGGTCATTTTGGCGCCGATGGTCTGTTTTCCGAAGCGCCGGTCCAGTTTTTTCGACAGGTTCAGCAATGTTTCGAACTGGGTGCGGTTCATGGATTCCGACTCCACCGTATAAGGCATGGCGTTCCATACGATATCGCCTTGTCCGACGGCTTGCTCGAACTTCTCGCGTTGCGCCGGCGAAGCCTGTTCAAGGTACGACTGTACGAGCCAGGCCCCCGTTGTCCAGACGTAACGGTCTTCGCTTTTTTCCTTCCGCAACTGTTCGGCCACGTCGATAGCCCGGGGAATGAAATTCTGGATGTAGTTGCGTTCGACGGCTGAGCTTAAATCGGTGAAACCGATATCGAGATGCGTTTTGAAGATGACGTGGACGCGGGTTATCTGGGCCTTCGTCGGCATGCCGAGCGTCAGAAGGACCAAGATTCCCAGGCAAATGCGGAAGTTCACATACAGTTGTTTTCCTGTTTCCATACTTGTATGCGTTTTAGCGGCGATGTAAATTCAACCGGGCCTATACAGGGTGCTTCGGCCCTGCGCGGTTTTCCGAAATAGTCGGTCCGGAGTTCGAACGGAGTGCCGTCGGCCAGTTCATAAGGCAGTCCCGTGAGCCGCGTAATGCCCAGTCGTGCCTTGTCGACCCGTGTTCCTTCCATTGAAGGCATTTGCCCGTCGGGCAAGTCCCATGTCAGGAACACTCCGTTCTCGTTCTCTTCCAGTTTCAGGTTCGGGTTATAGCTGTCGTATGCGCCGCCCTGCTGCTTGTCGGCAATGGGTTTTGCCCCGTTACAGAAGATGTTGTGACTGGCATGTATGGCCCATTTCGCTTTGTCGTACACTTGCAGTCCGTAGCGCTCCTTCGTGTTTTTTCCACCTATGAAGAGGTTGTTGTAGAAGCGGTGGTCGCCGTTCGTGATGGTCCGGAAACCCTTTACATCTGTGGAGTGAGGTTCGTGGTAAGGCGTGTAGCGCGAATCGTCGCGCGGGGTAATGATACCGGCAAACAAGTTGTTGACGTATGCCACGCCGTCCGTGTTTTCGAGAAGCGACGCGCCCGAAAGAAACAGGTTGTTGTCGACAATGATAGGCCCGTGGTCCACCTCGGTGAACAAATCCCGGTCGTTGTGGTAGAACAGGTTGGACGAAACGTGTGCCCCCTGTGCCATCCAGTCCAGCCAGACGCCATACCCGCAGCGGTGTATGCGGTTGTTGTGTATGTACGTGTCGATAGCGCCGTGCAGTTTGATACCGGCCATCTCGGCTCCGCCATACTGCCGCTTGGCCCAGATGTTGTAAATGTGGTTTCCGTAAATTTCGCAGAACGCACCTCCCATGCTTCCGCAGATAGCTGTCTGTTCGCAGTCGGATATGACGTTGTTCCGGACAATGTGTCCGCCCACGTGCTCTTTGTTCCATCCGTTACGGAGTGTCCGGAATATCACTTCGATGTAGTGGAGCGTACCGTCCAGGCGCGGGTCTGTGCATTCCAGGTTGTGGCCGGTTCCCCGTTCCTTGCCCAGCGAGATGCCGTTGCTGCGTGAATTTTTGATGCGGTTGTTCTCGATAATCCATCCCTTGCACCAGTGTGTGGCAATCATCCCTACCTGTTCCGCCGTGGGTGCCCCCCACTGCGTAGCTGCCTGGCTGACGTGGAACCCGCGTATGGTGATGTAGTTCAGTCCCTGCCGTGTGGGATAGAAGCATGTGGGCCTTACGGTAATCTCTACCGTGTTTTTGTTGGGATCGTCTGCGCCGAAGTGGGCATACAGCGTCGTCGTCTCGCCGCCTACTTCGGCAAACCAGGCGGCCGTAGAGCCTTGCGGGTCGCGCACGGTGCGCAGGGTGTCGGGACGGATGACCTTTTCGAGCGACGCCGCCTCGTAGAGCGAGACATCATTCAGGTAGATATCGCCCGTGTGGAAAGTGCGTCCGTTGGTCCACAGCCAGTCGCCGAAAAGTTTTTCGGCAAACGGATTGTGGTTGCCGAAGAGCGTATTCGGCACGACGGCCATCCAAGTGCCCGGCGCACCCTTTACCTTTTTCCAGTTGCCGACCACTTCCGACCCTTTCAGTTCCGCCTTTTCGCCTTCGGCCACGCGGTACAGGATGCGCCGGTCGTTGCTTTCACCGCCGTTCAGCGGGTTCACCCATTCGCGGTACACGCCGTTGTGTACCGTGACCGTGTCGCCCGGCAACGCCTTCTGGGCCGCGGCGTTGATGGTGCGCAGGGGCATTTTCTTCGAGCCTTCGTTACAATCTTTTCCGGTTACGGATACGTGGTACTCGCGGGCCGCGGCGTTCAGCGCGGCCAGTGCGAAGAGCGGTACGATGATTCGTCGCAGTTGGGGGAATTCGTTCATTCTATTCTTGTTTTAAGATGAGTTGATATGCGTCTGTTTTACAAAGATAAGCAGAACTGTCCGCATGCGCTCGTTTTGTATTTGCAATCCGGAAAACAATTGATTTGAATCAAACGCCCGTCGGGGCAGGGCGGGTGTTGTGCGGTTTATTCGCGCAGCGCGTGGAATTTTACCCAGTCCACCTCCAGCGTGGCCGGCAGCTGGCGCGGGTCGGCGCTGCCCACCCATTGTCCCTCGAGCTGCATGTCGATGAGCAGGTAAAAGGGCGTGCCGAAGGGGTATTGTCCCTTCTCGTTCGTCTCGATGCGCGGATAGCTGAATGTCCGTTTCCCGTTGATGGAGAAAACGAGGCTGTCCGGCAGAATCTCTACGGCGTATACGTTGTAGCCGTCCGGGTCTATGCGGCCTGTCGAGCCGTTTCGCGGGTTTCGGTCCTTTTTCAGTACATACGTATAGTACGTGTGTATCGTCTGGTACGCGATGCTGTCGCGGTTCAGCCGTTCCATGATGTCTATTTCGCCTCCGTCGGGCCATTTCGCATCGTTGGGCAGCATCCAGATGGCGGGCCATGCGCCTTTAGCCCCTTTTATCCGTGCCTTTACTTCCACCTTGCCGTAACCGATGGTTTTCTTGTCGCGCGTATAGATGCCTCCGGTCAGGAAACGCGCCGTGTCCTGCGGTACGAGTCCCTCGTTGGCTACGCCATAGAGCGTCAGGCGTCCGCCCGACACCTTGTAGAGCGAAGGATCGGGCGACATGTGGCGGTTCCAGTCGCTCCCCCCGCGCGGAATCTTCGTCCATTTCGTTTCATCGAAGTGCTTTCCGCTGAAGTTTTCTTTCCATACAAGGCGATAGCGCGGCGTCTGGGCAAACGTTCCGCCCATCCATCCCGCCAACAAGAGCAGGCTTAAAAGTTTTTTCATTGTGAATAGGGTTTATAAGTTTTACAAAAGTAAGAAAAAAGGAACGGATTATGTTTCCTTGCATACCTTTTTCCTTTTTTATATACGGTTTCCGACGTTTTTTCCGTAAGTTTGCCGCACAAGAACCTATTTTTTTTGTGAGATGAAACAACAAATGATGCAACGAGTGCGGTGGAACATACGTCAGTGGCCGCTGTTTTTATTCTTCTGTCTGGCTTTGCCGCTCCTGTCTTCGTGCGAAGACGACCGTTGGCGCATTCACGATTTCCTGGAAGGTACGTGGATATCGAACGACGACCTGCACGATGTCTATACCTTGCGTTTCAACCGGAACGGGACGGGCCTGGTGGAAGAGCGCTATGACGGTTTTCCGGAATGGACGGACAGTTTCGACTGGGAGGTGGACCAGGATTACATTTATGTATGGTATCATTCCGACGGCGTGCGCGAGCGGTGGCTGTACGATACCGACCGCCGCGGCCTGCTCTACGTAGACGGCATCAACGGCGAGTACGAGATTCGCTTTGCGCGCTGGCGGTAGAGCCACCGTCTGCCGTGGCAGGCAAGCGCCGGGACCTGCTCCGGAAAAATATCTCCGTGCTATTTTTTCGGAGCGCCCAGCTTTTTCAAAAAACCTCGGCGGTCGTATCCGGAAGGCCCGCCCGGCAGTAGCATGTCTATACAAGAAAAAACGAGAAATATGAAGAAATGGATGAGTATGCTCCTCCTGTTGTTCTGCGTGGCAGGATGGGGCCGAAAGAACAACACGTTTACGGTTCTGCAGTGGAACATCTGGCAGGAAGGCACGCAGGTAAAGGGCGGATACGAGGCCATCATCGATGAACTGGAGCGTCTCCGTCCCGATTTCGTGACCTTCAGCGAGGTGCGCAATTACCGCGGAACGAATTTCATAGCACGCGTCGTGGCCTCGATGAAGGCCCGCGGATTGGATTATTACGGCTTTTACAGCGACGATACGGGACTGCTGAGCCGCTATCCGATAACCGATTCGGTGGCCGTATTCCCCGTGAAGAACGACCACGGCAGTGTCCACAAACTGGTCAGCAGCGTGCATGGCCGCGAGGTGGCTGTCTATACGGCCCACCTGGACTATCTGGACGATGCCTACTACAACGTGCGCGGTTACGACGGCAGCACGTGGCGCGAAATACCCCTTCCGAAGACCGTAGAAGAGGTGTTGGAACGGAATGCGAAGTCGCAGCGCGACGAGGGCATAGCCGCCTTCATAGCCGAAGCGCGCAAAGACCTGGCGGCAGGCCGTTGCGTGATATTGGGAGGCGACTTCAACGAACCGTCGCACCTGGACTGGACCGAGGCTACGCGTTATCTGTACGACCATCGCGGCATGGTGATACCCTGGCCGCAGACCGTGGCCCTCGAGAAGGCCGGTTATACGGACTGTTTCCGGGCCATTTATCCCAATCCGGTGACTCATCCCGGCATTACGTTCCCCACAGACAATCCGCTGGTGCCGGTAGAGCGGCTCACGTGGGCACCGAATGCCGATGAGCGCGACCGCATCGACTACTTGTTCTGCCAGGGACGGGGATTGCAGGTAACGGACTGCCGCCTGTTCGGCCCGGAGGGGAGCATTGCATACGGGCGGCGCGTTCCGAACAGCGTGTCGGACCGTTTTATCAAGCCGCTGGGCGTATGGCCAACCGACCACAAGGCGCTGCTGGCTACGTTCCGTCTGAAATAAGGGCGTTTTATACCTGTATTTGTATCAGCCAAGAAAAAATAGAATCCGAATGAAAGAAATTATCAGTGAGAAGGATGAACCGAAGTACAGACACCGCATCCCGGTGCAGCTCCGGTTCAGCGACGTAGACCGTTTCGGTCATGTCAACAATTCCGTTTATTTTTCGCTTTACGACCTGGCGAAGACCGATTACCTTCAGAATGTACTCGGCATGGGGCTGAATCCCGAAGCGGTTGTGCCGGTGGTGGCCAATATCCACGCCGATTTTTTGCAGCCGGTGTTCTTCGACGACCCCATCGCCATCGAGACGACGACGGTCCACGTCGGAAACAAAAGTTTCACGCTCCGCCAGCGCGCCGTCAATA
>CATXZX010000142.1 GCA_958404085.1 uncultured Prevotellaceae bacterium
GATGGTTTTGGCGAAAGCGGCGCCGAAACGTCCGGCCGACTGATTCTGAGAATGGCCGCCGGTGGAGCCTAAGATAAGTACGGCACCGCCCTGACGGGCAAAGTTCTCGATGGTTAAGAAATCTTTTTCCGTATAGGGGGAACGGTCGTCGCACCCCAACAGCACCAGCAGATTAGCCCCTGAGAAATCAAAATCGTAAAGGTTTCCCCAGTTGGCCACACAGGTCTGCCCCTGGAGGTACTGGGTACCGAAACGGCCGTCCGTATAGAACGAAAACGCATGCGACAAGTCGGTCACGGCATGGATGCGGGGTGTATTTTGTGCGTGGGCACTTGTGTAAAGACACATGCCGGTAAACAGGACGAGCAATCCTTTTTTGTGGAAGAATATCATTGTTGTATGTAATTTATAGGATGATTATCGAGGTTGAACATAAAGACAACCTGACTGTACGGTAAAACTTAAAAGTCCGGTACGGCATCTTTTTATTCAAAAAAGACAGTTTCATCGGAGAGACAGGCATAAAAAGCGGACCATGCCTTGAAATCAGCACAGCCCGCTTTTCGTTCTATTTAAATGCGCAACTTATTCTGCGCCATACCCTTTTCTTTTATCTGGGGAGTGGCAGGAACCAGTTGTCACGCGTCAACAGCTTGGCCTTGAGCGCAGCATCGAGGGTGCCGTTACGGTTGGCAATCTTGTTGGCGAACCATTCTACTCCGTTGGCTCTGTGACCGGAAACACGTACCAAGTCGCCGAAACGGAAGCCTTCGAAGGCAAACTCGAGTGCCATTTCGTCTACGATAAGGTCTTCGACTGCATCCTGAACGTCCTCCTTCGTGATAGGTTCGAAGGGGGCTATCAATTCTGGTTTGTTAATTACTTTGTCAATTGCGTTGTAAGTGATGGTGGATTTGGTCTTGGCATAATAGTCGGGAGTTCCGGGGAACGTATCGGCCGCAGCCAATATTTTAGCAACAAACTGGTCCTTTTTGGCGCCCGTGTAACCGCGATTCGTAGCAATCTTGCCCGCTACACAGCGGTCATAGGTGTAGAGCGTATCGCGCACACCCTCGCTGGAACCGGAACCCAACGCATGGATACCCATGTACCGGGAATTCTTCGTAATGAAGTGGTTATTGGTTGAATAGTTAGACTGCGGCATACTACCACTGCTGCCAGTTGAAGAAGACGAGAACTCGGAACGCTTGAAGTCGAGGAAGTTATACTGCTCGGCATCCTGCAATTCCTTCAACGAAATGTAGTAGGCACCGCAAGTATTCCATTCGTTCTCCACATATTTAGAATACGGAATCGCACTCACAGTATCGACTGTGATAGAAATAATCGTATCAGCTTCCAAATCGCGAAGCGTATCGCGATTAATGGTATAATCGATGTCGATAGACGGTACAGAATAATTGCTCAAACCATCCTTGAGTACAGCGAAAGCATGCTGCGGGAAGCCCATACGGTTGATGGCCTCGGCATAGCGCAACCAAACCTGAGTGGCACGATACATGGTGTAGGCATAGAGGTTGCTGAAGCTGAACGCTGTATTCTGGTCGAGCGTACGGTTATACGAAGTCATCGACGGACGGGCGAATTTCGTAATGACACGCTTACGGACATTGTCGGCACCGAACGGAGTGAAAGCGCAAGACTGGTAGATACGGGCATCGCCGAGTTTCTCGGGATAAGAAATAACTGCCTCACCCGTCTGGTTGTCGCGGGACATCAGGTCGAACAAGCAATACTTCTGGCCATAGCTCAGGTTGACATAACCATCGGACGGAGCAAGCTGGAGGTACTTCTCGTCTGCCTCGACAGTGATAGCACCGGAAGTAACGACGTCGGTTACTTCGTCTTTACCGTTCTCATCCTTCTCGCCGGTCTCTTCACCACCGGTGGTAATCGAACGCGACGTGGTCTTGAAGCCGTAGACATTGGACACGGCGGTCAGCATGCGGCCGAAAGTCTTGTTACCGGCACCGGCCACAAGCGTGATACGTTCGGGATTAGCATAAGCATAAATTCCGTCAGTCCAAGAAAATTCCGTGGGACGATAGTACTCTACGCCGGAGTTCGAAGAAATGTTATAGAAGCAACTACTCTGCTCCACATAGGGCTGTCTGTCGCGCAAATAGTTGTAATACATCTCGGCAGCCTTCGGGTAGTTATTGGCAAGCAGGTAGAGGTCGCCATACACGAGGTAGAGCGGGAACATCAACTTACGGGATGCAATTTCGACACCGGAACCCGTCTTAAAGTTACCGTAGGAAGGAAGACCATAAGTCAACTCGAACTGCAAGGCGCGGTCGAGACCGTGTTCCTGCAACAGGCGGACCAGATTGGACGGTGTAGCCACACTCTTGGTCTTGGCTTCGGAAATGGCATTCTTCAGGTCTTCCTGAAACTTCTGCTCTACATTCTCGCCTGCCTGCGTGTTGGAAATAGGAGTGGCGATGAAGGGAACACGACCGTAGAACTGAACCATCTGCATGTAGGTCCATGCACGGATAGCCTGAACCTGGGCATACTCACGACGCATGTAGTAGATACCGTTCTGCGTAATGGCCGTATCGGCAGAAGCCAGGTAGTAGTTACACTGGTTGATGATTTTGTAATAATCGGCAATGTTCAACAGACTGCAATCGCCGTCCTCGATGTCGAGGTAGTTGGCTATGTTGTTGATGGAGTCACTGGTGAAATCCGTGGTAGACGCTAAGTCACCACGGGCCTCACCCAAAATTACCTGACGCTCGGCAACATCCTGAACACTACGCATGATTCCGAGGAACGAATAGAGCGTATCCTGCGCAAACTTCTCGGAATAGCGGTCCAAGTCCGGTGTCAGCATATCTTCACAGGAGGAGGTAAGTACACCGAACCCCATCAGGAAGAACATGAAATTTAGGATCGTTTTATTTTTCATTGTTTCTCTTTTTTACAAGTTAATGGTTACACCTAAGTTAAAGTTGATGTTCTGCGGGAGCATACCGTTGTCGATACCTTGATACAATACGCTGTTGCTGCAAGAAACTTCGGGGTCATTACCCAGATACTTTGTAATGGTGAATACATTGTTAGCCTCGCCCCATACGGAGATACCCTGCAACCAGCTCAAAGCTACCGGCAGTTTGTAGGTGAGACGTACTTTCTTCAGTTTCAGGTAAGAACCGTCCTCGATCCAACGATCGGAGAAACGCTCGTTGTTAACCCATGAAGAACTCTCGGGAGACATTACACGAGGAATATCGGTAACCTGACCGTCGTAGGTCCAACGGTTTACGAGAGCGGTAGTCTGGTTGATGGCATTGTTGCCGGCCTCGAGCATGGAACGCTGGTAGTTGTAGATGTCGTTACCCAAAGAATACTTCAGGCTGACATCCAGACGCCAGTGCTTGTAGGTAAGGCTTGTATAGATATTACCGTAGAGGTCGGGGTTCGGGTTTCCGATTTCGACCATGTCGACCTCAGAGATCCAACCGTCACCGTTCTGGTCGACGAAGTGAACGTCACCGGCGTTGAAGTTGCGAGAAGGCTGTCCGACGATTCCGGTAGGATACTTCAGATAACCTTTGTTGCCTGTAACCTTGTCGGTATGTGCCTGCGATGCTTCCTTGTCGGAGCTGAACACACCAGCGGTCTTGTAACCGTAGAATACACCAGCGGAACTACCCACAGCAGTCAGGACATTGTCTGTGCCATAGATGGAACTGGTATAACCCTTGATGATACGGGGGTCGCCTACCTTGTTGCCGTTTTCGTCGAGAGCGTAAACCTTCATCTCGGTGCCGGCAGGCAGTTTGGTGATTTCGTTCTTGTAGTGACCGAGTGTGAAACCGGCTTCCCACTTGAAGTTCTTATTGTTGATGAGGATAGCATTGACGCTGGCATCGATACCGGTATTTTCCATCGCACCGTCGTTAGACCAGATGTAAGGAATACCCGTGATGTAGCTTACATTCTTCTTCGTCAGCAAATTGGAGGTCTTTCCATAGAAGAAACCTACGCCGAGAGAGAGACGGTTGTCGAGCAGGGCCGTCTGCAGACCTACGTTGAAACGGCGGGTTGTTTCCCACTGGATCTCGGGGTTCTCGATGTTGGCAAGCATGATGGCAGTTGCCTTGTCCATGAACTTGGTATTGGCAAAATAGGTACGGCTTGCATAGTAGTCGATGTTGTCGTTACCGCTTTCGTCGTAACCGGCAGTCAGTTTCAGGTAGTTGATAGCCTTCACGTCGAACCAAGGCTCGGCACTGATGACCCAAGCAGCCTGCAAAGACGGGAATACGCCCCATTTTACACCGAAGAGTTTTACACCCTCGCTGGCCTCCTTACCGAAACGTGAAGATGCCTCCATAGAAAGCATACCGGTGAGGAAATACTTGTTCATGTAATTGTAATCGGCATTGAGGTAGTATGCCATGTTGATCCAGGTATCGTTGGAACCGCCGTAATCGAGGTACTGGAGATTGTAGCTCAGGTTAGGCATCTTGTCGTTACCGTTGTTGAAACCGCGCACGTAACTGTCGGAGAAGGTGTAGGACGCCAGACGGAAACCGCCGAAGAGGTTCAGGTAATGGGCACCCATCTGTTTTCTCCAGTCGATACGCAAGTCATTGAATACGGTAGACTCCTTGCCGAACTGGCTCTTCACGGTACTGTTGATATTACCGAGACCTTCGACCAGTTTGTTAGGCGTACCGTTCACCGGAAGATAGTATTTCTCGCTGGTGCGGCTCAGGCTGTAGTTAAAGCGGTCGGAGATAGAGAGGTTCTTGCTGATTTCGTAACGCGGACGTACGTTGACACCGAACATGGTCTGCTCCTGGAAGTTGCGGGTCTCGCCGGAACCGTTCAGGAGAATCCAGTAGGGATTGGCCAACGGGTCGAAACCGAACGACTCACCGTAACGCAACGGGTCATCGGCAGTAGTAGATACATACTTGCCGGCATAGACGTCGGTAGAACGGCGCGAAATGTTGCGACCGGTAACAGGATCGTAAATCGTATTGTAAGCGTAGTTGCTCAGGAACGGAGACTGAATCAAACCGAGTACGTTGGGCGAGGAAATATTGGCCTCGGAATAGTCGGGAGCCCAACCGTTGTCGCGCAAATCGTAATTGACACGGCTGAAAGTAAAGTCAACCTGCGAAGTAAACTTGTCGGCCAAAAGAATATCGGTATTGAAACGGATGTTCAGACGATCGAAGTTGTTCTTCTTGGCTGTAGCATCGGATGCTGAATAACCCAATGACAAGTTGTACATAGCAACCTCGTCACCACCCTCTACGCTGATTTTGTAGTTCTGGGTAAAGGCGGGAGAATAGAGGTCTTTGGACCAGTCGGTATTGTTATGGTACACGTCGTAGAGTACATAGCTCGGATCTTCGTTCAGGAAGGGAATAGCGGTGTTGGCACCCATGTACTCTGCACGGTCTGTCGTACCGATAAGTTCGGACAGGTAGCTGCGGAACTGCGAACCGTTCATCACGTCGAGCGTGGAAGGTACGAGTTCGAAACCGCCATAAGCACGTACATTGATACGGGTAGCCATGCTCTTACCGCGCTTGGTATTGATAAGAAGCACACCGTTGGCACCCTTGGCACCGTACTGCGCCGTTCCGTTGCGGACGACCTGTACTTCGTCGATGTCTTCAACGTCGATGATGTTGAACAGGTTGTTGAAGAAACCGTCGTGGATGGTCGTACGGTCGTACTGCATATCCCACATTACTCCGTCGACGATAACCAACGGCTGGCTGACAGAGTTCAATGAGGTAAGACCGTTGATGAACATG
>CATXZX010000143.1 GCA_958404085.1 uncultured Prevotellaceae bacterium
TTCAGACCGTCCAGCCCTTCAATCATAAACTTGTTTTGCAGAAACTCCAATCCTCCGTCCCATTGCTTCTCGGTACGCACCAATATACGGAAGTCGAATAGCGTACCGATTTTCATGTGGTCGTTTTCCGTTCTCGCTTTTTCGTTGATTACAGATAACTTATTACCAAGTATCTCTATATCATCACTTACCACACCATCCAGCTTTAAAGGATTGGGGCGCAATCCGGTTTCGCTGTCTTTCGGGGCTTTCCGGTTCAAATACTCCAAATCTTTGGTGAAGCGTTCGATGAAAGTATTGTTCTTCTCTATCTCCTCGGTAAACTCCTTGAGCTTCCCTCTGGCATTTCCCTTGCTGCGTTGGAAGGCTTGCTTCTCGCTTTCGAGTACAACCTGCTTCTTTTCCAGCTTTGCTTTCTCCAACAGGTCATCATTGCCGGAGAGCATGGCCACATATTCGCTATAATTGCTCCCGCTGCTCTCATCAATCCCCCCTTCGTCAAGGGTACGTGTGGCCAGATTGCAGGATTTCATCTGGTGGATGAACACGGATTTATTTTGAAGCGTATTGAAACGGTAACTATCCAAAGACCTTTGGACTGCGTAAATAAAGCAGTCCACCGTATTGTTGGCATATTCTTTGGCAACGATATTTCCGGCACGGGCAGGTCTTCCATTCCGCTGTTCCAGATCGGATGGCCTTCAGGGGACATCCAGATGATGGCTTGCCACAGCACGAACCTGTGCGTTCACCCCGGTTCCCAACTTCTGGGTAGAGCCGAACAGAACCCGTATCTTTCCGCTGTTCATCTCGTCGAACATCTCTTTTCGAGCCTTGTCGGTGGTTGCCTCTTGAATAAATCGAATCTGATGTCGGGGGATGTTATGGTCTTCCATCAGCTTGCGTTTTATCTCACTATATATATTCCACTGATCCGGTTTATAAGTACCTAAATCGGAGTAAACAAATTGAGTCCCTTTCACTTCAAGATATTTGTAGTAATACTCAGCTATCTTGTCTGCACAATAGGAAGCCTTGTTTCCGGGGTTATCTCCGTATTTCATATCTATCAGTCGCATATCTAGCGACATCTTGCTGGCGCAGGTCGTGGCTATCAGCATCTTTGCACTCTCTTCCGAGTCCGACAAGGGCGGCCTGTCAATGAATGTTGCGTCTCCCGTTTCGGCAAACGCCATCAGTTTTTCAATATACACCTCCTGATCCGGTGTGGGTGGAATACTGACAAGTTGTTCATTCAGCCTCGGTTTGTCCACTCCGACATCCTCGGCTGTTTTATAGTCCGTTATCTCCGCGTAGAAATTGGCAAGTTCCGGTACTTTGATGAAGTATCTGAACCGTTCCTTCTGCACAATCTTATTCGTTACCGAAAACTCAAAGTCGGTTGTCTTCTTGGCGAATACGGCGGCCCATCCGTCAAAACAAGTGATACCCTGTCTCTCCATCTCTTTCGGACGCAGGTATTTGAATAGCAGATAGAGTTCTGTCAGTGAATTGGAAATGGTCGTACCCGACAAGAAAGTCGCTCCCAAATCCTTTCCTGTTCTCTCCTGCATGGTGCGGATGGCAAACAATAGGTTCATCGCTTTCTGGCTTCCTTCGGGGTTTCCGAGGCCCGAAACCCGTGCGTGACGGGTGTTGAACATCAAGTTCTTGAAGGCATGAGATTCATCAATAAACAGGTGGTCAATACCCATTTGTCTGAAATCAATCACGTCATCCGTCCGGTCTTTGATGTCCTGTTCCAACTTTTCCAGCTTCGCTTCCAGATTCTCTTTTCTCTTTTCCAGACCGCGTTTAACCCAACCGCTCACCTCGTTTCCCTCCTGCTCGAATACGGCGAGGCTTTCGTCTATGCTGTCAATCTCCTTTCCGTATATCTGCTGCTGCATTTCGGGAGACTGTGGTATCTTCCCGAATTGGTCGTGCGTCAGGATGATGCAATCCCAATTATTGTTTTTGATGTCGTGGAAGATACGGACGCGGTTCTCCGGCGTGAAATCCTCCTTACCCGGATAGAGGATTTTGGCGTTGGGATAAGCCCGTTTGAATGTATCGGCAATCTCATGCACGTTACTTTTTAGCCCGATTATCATAGGTTTGTTGGCCAATCCGAGGCGTTTCATCTCGAAAGTGCTGATACACATGATAAGCGTCTTTCCGGTTCCCACGGCATGGTCGATGATGCCGCCGCCGTTCTGTATCAGCATCCACGCGGCGTTCTTCTGGCTATCATACAAAGACGGGATACCCAAACCTTTCAGGTCAAGGAACGGGAATGTCTGGTGCGAGCCGTCGTAGGCGGGACGCACGAAGCAGTTGAATTTATGGTTGTACCTGTCCGCAAGTTCCTGCTTAAATTCGGGTAGCTGCTCATTCAACCAACCGGTGAAAGCACCGCGTATCTCGTTGATTTTAGCGTCCGCAAGCTGTATGGCATCGGCGTCGCGTTCCTTTATCTTGTTGCCCTCCTCGTCCTCCACGGTTTTGGTAATGTCCGGGACGGTATTGTGGAGCGCGTGCTTAAACAGGTCGTTCCCGTAAAAGTTACGGCCTTCACCTTTCACGAAATACTTGTCCGTGATATTGGCGTTAGATTCCTTGCAACTGACGCTGAACTCATCCACGCTTTCCGTGTAATGGATGGATACCTTTGTCTGGAACAGGTAAGTAGCAAACTCCTCATAGATGGCGGTCGGGAGCCACCGCTCTCCAAAATTAAAATCAATCAGGTCGAAAATGATGGGTTCGGGAAATGCTTCCTTCAGGGCTTTCAGTGAAGCCTTGCTTTCCCCGTCTTCGGGATGGGTTTTCAGATACTCTTCTATCCAATCGGCTTTCGCCACCACATTTCCGGCAATGAAGCGGTCCTTAATCTCATAATTCCTCATCATGGGATTGTAGAACAGGCGGTTTTTGAGCTGGTGCAATAAATCGTCCCTCTCAATATCCGACAGGTCTTTCATGTAGTCCAGATTCACCTCTCCGAATTTATTGAGCGAGGCGACAAGTGCTTCCTCTGCCGTATCTACATGAACCGTCTCATTCGGGTTGAAGGAAACGGGGACGGTGAAAATATCGGACTTCTGGCTTTTCCCGTTCACAAACCTTTCCAGTGATAGCATTTCCCGCCCTCCGGCATCCATCAGGATAAACTGGGAGTTGTCTTTACCGTTGACGGGACCGAACATACGGGAGAAACGGTCGTATTGCTTGTTCAGTTCTTCCCGTAGTTCCGGCTGTTCGGCCTCGGTTTCCGCTTCCTTATTATATAGCCTGTGATAGGCTTCACGCAAAGGAATGTAATAATCGGCACGGTATTGCTGGGTAACGGTCAGTTTGAGGGGATGAAATTCCGCTGACGGGGTGTTTACTTTCCGCAGGAAACCGTACTGCTCATCCTCTTTCACCAATGAACCGTTTTTGTATTCGGGCAATATCTCTCCCGCAAACGGGCGGGGTTCCATCTGCTTTTTCCTTTCCTCCTCCATCGCCTGCCTTTTGGCTTCCCACCGCTTTTCTTCCTCGATTCTTCTTTCATCCGAAAAGGTTTCCTCCTGTGCCTGCTCAAATAGATTTCCTTGTGAGAACAGGTCGAACATTTCGGACCGGTTCTCTTTGGGGCGGGATTTTCGGGGCGCGGCACGTTGTGGTTCGGGAGCTTGCCGTTCCGTTTCTGTACCTTCATCCTGAAAAGCCTCGAACAGGTTGAGCGCAGGTTCATAGGCAGGGAAGGGAGAAAGAGGTTCTTCCTTTGGTAGAATTGCTTCTGTCTGTACACTAACCTTTTCCTCTTGCTTCTGCTGTGCCCGGCCACTCTCGTATAAATTCAAATCCAGATGTTGGCTTACGTCCTTTATAAGCACCTTCTTCAACGCTTCGCCTATCTCTTCCATACTTCCGTCATGGATAAAGTTCATGGCGGGCTGGCCGTACATGTTCATTCCCTTCTTGACGGATGTATAAATCACATGGTCCAGGTCTTTATAGGAATTATTGATGTAAATGCCATCGGATAACGTGCGTGTCTCAATGAAATTCAACTCATTTTCCGTCAATTCCTGTTTGCCAGTATGCTTTTGCAGGATAATCAGGTCGCTACTGACCTCGGTTCCGGCATCGGTAAAGAGATTATTCGGCAGGCGGACGGTAGAAACCAAACGGGTGTGGTTCATCAGCCATTCACGGACGGGGCGGTTGCGCATGGAATCCATTATGCCCGTGCTGGTAATGTAGGCCAGTATTCCTCCCTCACGAAGCGCGTCCACACCTTTCAGAAAGAAATAATTATGTACCGCGCCGAGAGCGAACCGTCGTATCTCATCATCGCTTTTGTCGAAATCACGGTCATAGACTTTTGTATCCCCGAAGGGAATATTGGAAGATACCACATCGAAATAATTCGTATAGTGGGGCTGTATCGTCTGGAAGCTGTCAATCGTCACGCTATCCTGTGGACAGAGGGCGGACAGAAGTCTTCCCGTCAGTTTGTCTTTCTCGAAGCTATGGATTTCCATCGCCTTTGTACCCTCTCTGAACTGTTCCGCAAAAACGCCCATACCTGCTGACGGGTCGAGGAACCGCTGCGGGATGACTCCATTCTCCTGCAAGGACTCGCTGATGGCTTTTACCACCTCGTCCGGTGTATAGAAGGCCGTCAGTACGGAGTTTTTAAGACTTTGGATATACTGCTTGTATTCTTGTTCATCCGCAGAATACTCCCGTAACAGTTCATGCAGCAGGCGGACTTGTGGGAACAATTCCTTTTCTGTCCTTCATTTTTCAATATCCGTGTCTTTCTCTGCCGGATTGAGGATACATTTCAAGCCGCCGAAACCGGAATAGGCTTTTAATACGTTACGTCCCTTTTCAGTGGCACAGGCTTCGGGCCGCATGAAGAGTTGTTCGAGCGCGGCGATGTTGTCCGCTAAATGTTTTCGTTTATTATAGGCCATGTTGTTCGATATAAAATTGGATGAAACCTGTCAGTTCGATGGTAAGGGTACGGTATAAGGGGGATGTCCCGAAATCATCGCCGATGGGATATTTCCCAAAAACGGCTTCGGCGGGTTGTAGTACTTTCAGGCAGAAAGAGGTACGCCGACGTGGCTCCACTTCGGGAAACCATTCCGAGACGACCTCGAAAATGGTATCGAATTTGGAGAAACGCAGGTCTTGATAAAGAACGGCGTTTGCCAGTTCCAACGCTTGTGCGACGGAAAGACCACCACGTACCATACGCTCGTAAGTATCGGCCGCACTGTCGGCACGTACCGCTATCAGGTTCTTGTCGCTTGCCAATAAGGGGTGACTATCCTTTAAAAAAAGAAAGAGAGCTGCCGCGAAATAGGACAGTTCTCTTCTATCGTTTCTTTTCTTGTTCATACGTGTACTTTGTTTAATAAGTTGGGAATGAATGATTAAAAAAGATATACCCGATTCGCGTGAAACCAATCGGGTATATCGTGTGGATAACAGTTTGCGGATTAACCGATGGAGAGTTTGCTCTTGCTGGTCTTCGCTTTGAATGGGGCTACATGGCGCGCTGTTTTCTGCTGGGCTTTCTTCTCCTTCCCCTCGGTGAGCTGCGGTTTGTACTCGCGGGCGTTCTTGCCGATGAGCAGATTGTTGCTCTTGTTGCTGAAACGGACGTCATCGGAGAATAACTGTTTGGTCCTCGGATTGCGCATATTCTCAATGAAGACCATCCCGTGATTTTCAAGTATCTTTTTCTGTTCGGGAGGTACTTTCGCTCCGAGAATGGTTTCGCTGATTCGCAGCTTCTCA
>CATXZX010000144.1 GCA_958404085.1 uncultured Prevotellaceae bacterium
CGGAACCCCACGTTCCGGCATGCGTATGTTTGGTCAGAAGAAAATCGCCCGTTGCAGCGCATAGGCCGCCATGCCCGCCAGGTAGCCCGCCAGGGCCAGCAGCGAGATGTTTTTCAGGTACCAGCCGAACGTAAGGTTCTCGAGTCCCATGACCACCACGCCGGCGGCCGACCCTATAATCAGGATGCTGCCGCCCACGCCTGCGCAGTAGGCCAGCAGTTGCCAGAAGATGCCGTCCTGTACAAAATTTATCAGTTCAGGATTGGCGGCTGCCGTGACGGCCGGTACAATCTCGTACATACCCATGCAGCTGGCCACCAGCGGCACGTTGTCTACGATGGACGATGCCACGCCGATGATGCCCGTCACCCAGTAAGCGTTGTTGCCGCTCGTTTCGTCGAGCCACAGACCAAGTGTGTGCAGCACGCCGGTTTCCTGGAGCGCCCCTACGGCTACCAGAATACCGAGGAAGAAGAGGATGGTACTCATGTCGATGCGGTGGAGCAGGTTGCTCACGCGCTGTTTCATGGAACTGTCTTTACCCTGGTGGCTGCGGCAGAACAGTTCGGTCATGATCCACAGTACCGACAGTACCAGCATGATGCCCATAAACGGGGGCAGGCCGGTGAGCGTGCGGAAAATGGGCACGAAAATCAGTCCGCCCACACCTACATAGAACACGGCGTTACGCTGCCATACGGAGAATGCGTGGCTCTCGTCGTGGCCGTGGTGTTCGGTGGGGGGCTCGCCCAGTTCGCCCTTCAGACGGAAGTGGACGATAAGGGCCGGCACCAGTACCGACACCAGCGAGGGCAGGAACACTTCGCCCAGTACGCCGGCCGTCGTGATGTTGCCCTTTATCCAGAGCATGATGGTCGTTACGTCGCCGATGGGCGAAAAGGCACCGCCGCTGTTGGCCGCCAGTACCACCAGACCGGCGTAGGTCATACGCTCGTTGCGGCTGGCTATCAGTTTGCGCAGTACCATAATCATGACGATGGTAGTCGTCAGGTTATCGAGTACGGCCGACAGGATAAACGTAATGAACACGATGCGCCACAGCAGGACCCGTTTGCTGCGTGTGGTGAGGCGGTCGCGTACGAAACTGAACCCGCCGTTGGCGTCCACCACTTCGACGATGGTCATGGCACCCATCAGGAAGAAGATGATCTCGCAAGCCTCGGCCACGTGGCCCAGGAAGAGGTTTTCCGTCACGAAGTGGCGTGCGTCGTCGAGCAGGGTTCCCGGATGGGCCAGCGTGGCGCGGAACGCCTCGAAGGCGCTGCCGTGCAGGGATTCCACGTATCCCGTGCAGTCGGCCATGAAGAGGACCCAGCAGGCGACGCTCAGAAACAGTGCAGTCGCCGTCTTGTTTATTTTCAGCGTATGCTCCATGGCAATGGCCATGTAGCCGAGAATAAAGATGATAACGATTAGCGTAGTCATATTAACTTATATACCTATTTATAATAATGAAAGTGCAAAGGAGAGAAAAAAAACGCAGATATGCAACAGCGCGGTCCGAAAAAACGCATCTGCCTGTCTGCGCACGGACTTAGTAGGACACACTTACCTCCAGTCCGGCTGCCCGTACGAGGCCGGCTATGCGGTCCAGTTCGGCGGGGGTGGCCTTGAGCAGGCCGTGGTCGGGTGTTTCGCGGTCTATGGTGTATATCATGACCTGGCGCGGCGCAATGCGGCGTATGGCTTCCAACCATGGCAGGACGTAGGCGTCGCCCATATTGTCTATGTCGCGGCCCTCAGACTGTCCTTTCATGAACAGGGTCTGCACGATGGCCTGGCCACCGAAGGCTGCCATCTGTTCTACGATGCGTTCTACGTCGTAGGCTCCGGTGGGACGGTTGACGCGGGCTATGTAGTCGGCCGATACGGTGTCCAGTTTCAGGATGTTGTTGTCTACGCGGCGCAGTGCTTCGGCCACGGCGGGGCGGCCTATGAGCGTGGCGTTGCTCAGGACGCTCACCTTGGCCGCCGGAAAGTAGCGGTCGCGCAAGGCCAGCGTGTCGTCTATGATGCCGGCAAAGTCGGGGTGTGCCGTCGGTTCGCCGTTGCCCGCAAAGGTCAGCACGTCGGGGCTCGGCCCTTCGGCCTGCATACGCCGGAGCTGTTCTTCCAGAGCCCGGCGCACACATTCGCGCGAGGGGCGCTGTTGCGCGGGACGGCGGTCGGCGTTGAAACCGCACTCGCAATAGATGCAGTCGAAGGTGCATACTTTGCCGTCGGCCGGCATCAGGTTGATACCCAGCGATATGCCGAGACGGCGGCTGTGGATGGGGCCGAAGATGGGTGAGGGATAGATGACAGTGGACATAAGCGTTCGTTTTTTGTAAGTAAGGATTCGGTCGGAGCGGACGGATGCCGTATCGGAGTGTGGCACACGCCCGTTTCGACGGACAAAGGTACGTTTTTCCTGACGAACAGCGGCGTGCTGTTCGAAAAAAGCAGGCCCGAAGTTTGAAAAAACGGCCTGCTTTTTTGGAACGGAGGCTTCCGAAGCGTATATTTGTGTGTCCGAAGCGGAAATGGCAGGCTGCTTTCTTAAAGAAAACGGTTTTTTTCTGTTATTAGAAAGGGCTTTGTCGGTAAGGGAAATGCTTGTCTACACCGATTTAAGGCGAAAGTTTTGTTAAAAATTGGTTCTTAGTTGGAATTTTCAGACTGATTGTTTACATTTGTGGATTGAAAAAAATAATCCGTTCCGGTATGTGGCCTGACGGCATGGCGCATTTTTGTAAAAAAGTAAGAGGAAGAAAAACACAGGCCCTGCAATTAATAAAAAATCAATGAGAAGGTTTTTACATTTAGTGACACTGATTCTCGCCTTCGGCGGGTGGTGTACGCAGGCAGATGCTGCCTGGCGAGAGAAAACTGGAGCGCCTATCACGAAAGCGGCCGACCTGACGAAGGTCGAGTACGTTTCCTTCGAGGCGCGTTGCTGCGAGGCTGCTACCGGCAAGCGCTGGTCGGCACCCAACACGTACCGTGTATTCGACGGATACCGTGCAAGCCACGTGTTCCGTGTAGTCGTGTTGCCCGAGGCTAACCCCGTTACGGGCGAACCGCAGATCCAGCTCCAGAGCGTGGAGACGGGCAAGTGGTTCAACGGCGGTGACGGCTATGCAGCCGACACACAGGAAGGCGCTGTAACCCTGACCGTCGGCCAGGCCAGCAAGTATACGGTCATCGCCGCTAAGGCTGACGACTGGACCGAGGACAATCCCGTATGGTCCGACGCTGCCAAGGCTCAGGCATGGGACTTCAAGACCGGCGGAACCGACGCTTTGACGCTGGCCGGTAACGTAACGTCGACCGATCCCGGCGAATGGCCCTTCATCGGCCAGGTTTGGGGATGGGATTCTTACAGTTATTTCTGGTACAACCAGGCGCGCGACGTCAATGCGCTCTATGCGTATGAAATGGAAGAGTACGACGACTTCGTTCAAGACCTGGCCGACCTGTTGGCCGACTACGAGGCTGCCGGCTATGCCGAGATGTTCGTTCCCGGAACGGCCGTAGGTTATTATGGCGAGGCCGAGGTGGCTGCATTCAACGCTGCTATCGAGAAAGCCGGCGACCTGTTGGTGGACCCCGCTACTTCCGACGAGCAGCTGAAAGAAGCCATCGCAAACTTGAAGAAGGCGCTGGAAGATGTACAGGCCTCTATGGTCGGCATGCACGACGGCTACTTCTACATCATGAGTGCTTATCAGGCTTATTTCAACCAGCAGAAGGTTCACAAAGCCATGTACGACGATGGTTCCAAACCCATGTGGAAGACATTTGTTGAGAAGAAACCCGAATTCCTCTTCAAGTTCACCCAGCAGGAAGACGGCTCGTTCGCTATCCAGAACATCAAGACGGGCCGCTACATCAACGGCGTAGGTACGACAGGCGAGACAAGTACGCAGACGCAGACGCTCGTATTGCTCGGCGGCGGCGAGTACAACATCCGCGACGCATCGGGTACGTACCACACCAACGGCCACTCGAGTGGTGCAGGTAATGGCAATAATATCGTTAGCTGGAGCGGCGGCCGCAACACGGCTTCTTCTTGGTCATTCACTGAACTGACAGACCAAACCCTCATCGACAGTATCGTACAGGCAGGCGTTCAGGAACAGTTGAATGCAGCCTTCAGCAGCGCGCTTGCTACGGCCCGCGAAGATTCTGCTGCCGGTTATCCGACTAAGTTCTATATCAAACGTGCAGACCAGCTCAGTTCGAACGCAACCGAATCTTCTGAAGGTTCGTTGGCTAACCTCATCGACGGCGAATACAGCACTTACTTCCACACCAGTTGGAGCAAGTACATCGGTGAAACCCACTATTTGCAGGTAGCTCTCGACGAGCCGATGCAGAATATAGCTCTTTATTGGAAGAAACGCCACAACAACAACGCCAACCGTCCGACTCAGATTACTATTCTGGCTTCGAACGACGGAACAACCTTCAACGAAGTGAAAGTGCTTCCCGAGGCTCCCGATACGTTCCCGACGAATGCCAACCAGATCGAGTACCGTTCGAAGAAGGCCATCGACCTCGGTGCACCCTACAAGTACATCCGTTTCCGCGTAGACAGCACCAATACGGGTGCCCTCGAACCGGCTAAGGACGGCGATGCCGAAGCTCCTCGTTATCCGTTCTTCACCTTCTCGGAGTTCAACATCAGCGACGAAGGATTCCCCGTAGATCCCGAAGGTATGGCTCTGCGTGAGGACATGAAGGATGCTTATGCTGCATTGAAAGCAGCCATCGACGTGGCTCTGGCTGTAGACCCCACAAAGGCTACACAGGCTGACATCGACGCTATCAAGGCTGCTACCGAAGCCTTCAACAAGGTTTATCCCGACACAACGCTCTTGGCAAATGCCATCAGCCAGACCGAAACGTATGCAAGCCAGGCTCTCGTAGTAGCCGCTGGTCAGGAAGCCGCGATGGGTATGTGTACGGACCAGTCGAAGGTAGACGATATGGCCGCCGCTGCCACAGCAGCCCGCGCCGCTCTCGATGCCAATGCCAAGATGACGCGCGCCGAAATCGACGCAGAGGTAGCCAAGCTGACTGCTGCCAACGAGGCATTCTTTGCAGCTGTAGTTATGCCCGAACCCAACAAATGGTATTTCATGGAGAGCAAATGTACGGGCCGCGAAGACGGTACATTAGGTTCCATCGTTTATCCGGATTCTAAAGCTATCGGTGCCCAGATCAAGTGGGGCAACAGTATTGCCAATGGCGGTACGATGGATGTGAAATACCTGTGGCGCTTCGTACCGGTAGCCGGTAAGGAAGAAGGCGTATATGCCGTACAGAACATGGGTACGGGTTACTATTTGGGTGAGGACCGCGGTCGTTCTACCGCGTTCTTGCTCTCCGATACGATTGTAGAGTTCAAGATTGCTTACGTAGCCGGTGGCGAACTGACATTGTTGGCTAATAAGGAAGATGCTAATATGGCACATGCTCAGGCTGACGGTAAGGTTCTTGTTCCGTGGACTTCCGGTATGGGCAGTGCTTCGGCTTGGACCTTCGTGGCAGCCAATGCCGACGACCAGGTAATGGAGGCAATGTTGTACAACAACAGCGGCGACATCTTCTGTCTGCCTTACGACATCACGGGCGACTTCTACGGTTACAATTTCGAAGCAGGTATCGAGGAGGCTGAGGTTACGGCTTACACCATCACCGACGCCCGCTACGACGAGAACGGCGACATCACCGAAATCGGTGTGACGACGAAGGAAA
>CATXZX010000145.1 GCA_958404085.1 uncultured Prevotellaceae bacterium
GCGTATCCGGCTCGCTACGCAGATCGGTTCTCAATTGGTCAATGTCCTTTATATCCTCGACGAGCCGAGCATCGGCCTGCACCAGCGCGACAATGTCCGTCTGATAAATTCGTTGAAGGCACTGCGCGATTCGGGAAATACGGTCGTCGTGGTAGAACACGACAAAGACATGATGCTGAACGCGGATTATATCGTCGACATGGGACCGAAAGCCGGCCGTATGGGTGGCGAGGTGGTCTATGAGGGAAATCCCCGGACGATGCTTCAGACCGATACGCTGACCAGCAGTTACCTGAATGGCCGGATGAAGATAGAAATACCGGCGGAGAGGCGGTCCGGAAACGGGACGCACCTGATACTGAGCGGTGCCCGAGGAAACAACCTGAAGAATGTGACGGTCGACTTCCCGCTGGGCCTGTTTATTTGTGTCACCGGAGTATCGGGGAGCGGCAAGTCTACGCTGATAAACGATACATTGCTGCCCATTTTGTCCCGCCATTTCTACCGCTCGTTGCGCGAGCCGTTGGCGTACGACGACTTGCAGGGTATCGAGTACTTGGATAAAGTCATTTCCGTGGACCAAAGTCCGCTGGGAAGGACTCCACGGTCTACTCCGGCCACGTATACGGGGATTTTCTCCGACATCCGCTCTTTGTTCGTAAGCCTGCCCGAGGCCAAAATTCGCGGTTATAAGCCGGGGCGCTTCTCGTTTAATGTTTCGGGGGGACGCTGTGAGACTTGCAAGGGAAACGGTTACAAAACCATCGAGATGAACTTCTTGCCCGATGTGTATGTGCCTTGCGAGAGCTGCCATGGCAAACGTTACAACCGCGAGACGTTGGAGGTACGCTTCAAGGGAAAAAGCATAGCCGATGTGCTGAACATGACGATTAATCAGGCCGTGGAGTTTTTCGAGAATGTTCCCAATATCCAATACAAGATTAAGATGCTTCAGGACGTGGGCCTTGGTTATATTAAGTTGGGCCAGGCTTCGACCACACTCTCAGGCGGCGAAAGCCAGCGCGTGAAACTGGCGGCGGAACTCAGCAAAAAAGATACCGGAAAGACGCTTTACATCCTGGATGAGCCGACAACCGGACTTCATTTCGAAGATATTCGGGTTTTGCTCACCGTGCTGAACCGTCTGGTGGAGAAAGGAAACACCGTACTGGTGATAGAACATAACCTGGACGTCATCAAGATGGCGGATTACGTGGTGGACATGGGCCCTGAGGGCGGCCGGGACGGGGGTATGCTGGTAGCTTGCGGAACACCTGAGCAGGTTGCGGAAGCGGGTGTCGGAGTGACGGCCGAATTTCTTAGCAAAGAACTTAACAATTGACAGACGATGGGAAAACGGAATGCGATTCATAAAACGAATGTGGCGCGGTTGTTGGACTGCGCGGGCGTTTCCTATGAGTTGGTGGCTTACGAGGTCGATGAATCGGACTTGAGTGCGGTACATGTGGCCGAGAGCCTGGGAGAAAACGTGGACCAGGTGTTCAAAACCATTCTGCTGAGCGGGGACAGGACGGGCTATTTTGTGTGCGTGGTGCCCGGAGGACAGGAAATAGACCTGAAGCTGGCGGCCAAAGCAAGCGGAAACAAGAAATGCGAGGTTGTGCCGCTGAAAAATCTCTTGCCTGTGACCGGATACATCCGGGGGGCTTGTTCGCCCATCGGCATGAAAAAGACATTTCCGACCTATATCCACGAGACGGCACAGTTGTTCGACTTCATCTATGTGAGTGCCGGAATACGCGGCGTGCAGTTGAAGATAGCTCCCTCGGACTTGTTGGCCCAGGTGCCTGCGGTGTATGCCGCCCTGTGTTAGAGTGAAACTAATTTAAAACAATTTATTTACCAATTAATTCTTAATTATTTATGTTTGAAGGACAGCCGAAAGGCTTATACGCGTTAGCGCTGGCTAACACCGGCGAACGGTTTGGTTATTACACGATGTTGGCCGTGTTTGTTTTGTTCCTGAAAGCGAATTTCGGCTTTTCGCCTGAAGTTGCAGGAACCATTTATGGTACTTTCTTGGGATTGGTTTACTTCCTTCCTTTTGTTGGAGGAATCATGGCCGACAAGTTCGGCTATGGCAAGATGGTAACAATCGGAATCATCATTATGTTTTTGGGTTACCTGTTCCTTTCCTTGCCGTTGGGTACAGGTGCGGCTGCCGTAACGGGCATGGGAGCGGCATTGTTGCTCATCAGTTGCGGTACGGGTCTGTTCAAGGGTAACTTGCAGGTTATGGTCGGAAATCTGTACGATACGCCGGAGTATGCCTCCAAGCGCGATTCCGCTTTCTCCATCTTCTATATGGCCATCAATATCGGCGCGCTTTTTGCTCCTACGGCTGCGGTAAAGATTATGGAGTATGCACAGAACACACTGGGTGTAAGCGAGGGAGACTCTTATCATTTCGCGTTTGCCGTAGCCTGCGTATCGCTGATTGTTTCCATTGCCATTTATTATTTCTTCCGCAGTACTTTCCGCCATGTGGAGGGAGGAAGCAAAGGTACAGATAAGACCCAGCAGACCGGCGAACAGAAAATCTCGGCCGCCGAGACCAAGGAACGCATCGTGGCTTTGTGTCTGGTGTTTGCCGTTGTGATATTCTTCTGGATGGCATTCCATCAGAATGGTCTGACATTGACTATGTTTGCCGACGAGTTTACGGCTAAGACTTCTACCGGACTGGAGAGTATGTCTTTTGATGTTACCAATTTGTTGCTTTGCATATTCATCGTGTATGCCCTGTTCTCCCTTGTACAGAGCAAGACCGGCAAGGGAAAAATCATATCGCTCGGAGTTATTGCGGTGGCAGTCTGCGGTTTGGTTTACAATTACAGCGTGTTGCCCGAGTCTACGGCCGTATCGGCTCCCATCTTCCAGCAGTTCAATCCTTGCTTCGTAGTGGCGTTGACTCCCGTATCTATTGCTTTGTTCGGCTATTTGGCAAAGAAGGGTAAAGAGCCGTCGGCACCGCGCAAAATCGCGTTGGGTATGTTGGTTGCGGCCATCGGTTTCCTGATTATGGCTGTCGGTTCTTTCGGCCTGCCCAGTTCCGGAGAACAGGCTGCCGCGTCGGCTGCAGGAACCGCTACGCTTGTATCGCCCAACTGGCTGATATCTACTTATTTGGTGCTGACATTCGGCGAACTGCTGCTCTCGCCGATGGGAATATCGTTCGTTTCGAAAGTCGCTCCTCCCCAATACAAGGGAATGATGATGGGTGGCTGGTTTGTGGCTACGGCTATCGGTAACATGCTGACGGCTGTCGGCTCATTCCTGTGGGGAACTACATTGCCGTTGTGGCAAGTTTGGTGTGTATTCATCATCTTGTGCCTTGTTTCGGCCTTGTTCATGTTCTCTATCATGAAGAAGCTGGAAAAGGTTTGCTAAGAAACAGTTGAACATACGATAAAACGAAACACTCCCGGTTCGGAACAGAAGCGAACCGGGAGTGTTTTGTGTATAAGGGGAGGAGAGATAGCGCGGCGCACGGGCCTGATGTTTTGACTTTCGGGCCACCTAATTCGAATTGCAAGGTCCGGAGTACTGCTTCCGGACTTCCGAAAAACTAGTCGCCGACTAGAAAAAACTACTCGGCGACTAGGATTTTCTACTCGGCGACTAGTTTTTTCGTTTCAGCAGGGCGATGTCCTGAAAAAAGGGGCATACACTTGACTCGCGGAATATCTGCCTTTTGTGTGATTCCTTTTCATCACTGTTCGGCGGGATTCTGTAACCGAGTTTAAGGCACAAAGGGCTTGTGTCCGGGTTTATTGCGGAAAAGGCGTCTCACTGACGGGTGTGCCGTCTGAGGTGTAGATGTATGTTCCCGCCTTGCGGATTTCGATTTCTTTGTTGCCGAGGCGCAGGGAGACCGGTCCGTAGGCAGCTACGAAGTAGTGTTTCTTCAGGTATGCGGCCTGAACGGTTTCGTCATTCCGCAGAATCCGGAGACGCGAGGGATTGAACGCGGCAGTCCGCCTGGCGGTAGTGGCCGGGAGCAGGACGTATTGATATGAGGAGCGTTGCCGGGCCGGATGGTGCAGCGTGAGGGAGAATACGGAGCCTTCCGATTGGAATTCGGGGGAATACATACCCATAAAGTCGTGCCATCTGCCGCTTCGCTTGTCGCAGCTCATCCGGCAGGAGTCGGCTTGCAGGATGATGTAGCCGGTCCGGTTATGGAAATACCGCCCTTTTCCGTCCTGCCATACGCTGTCGCGCAGTAGCGATTGCTCCACGGTCGTCAGCAGCGGGGCGGTACTGTCGGCCGCAATGTTACTACCGAGGCACAGGATGTAGTCTTCCGTGCAAATCCAGCACTTGTTTGCACGCAGTCCGTTGCGGTTGAGTTGCATGGCCGTGATGCCGGTCTTTCCGGCCGAACTTCCTCCGACCATGCGGCTGTGGTTCCTTGATTTTTTTCCCTGAATGCGGGGTATGGCGGCTTGGGCGTCGTACGTCGTGATGCCCGGAATGCGCCTCCAGTCCCACAGTGGAAACACGTTATGGTACTCGTCGCCACCGACATAGGTGTAGCAGGCGCCGTCAGCCATGTAGTAGCCGTTCAGGTTGTCTTCGTTTATCAGTTCCGTACCGATGATTCGGTCCGAGGCCATGCGTATGGAGGCCATCCAGTGCGGTGTCCGGTATACGGTCATGTCCGATTCTTCGAAATGCTTGTGTCCGGTAAACGAGTTTCGCCGCGCCGGATGGAGGAAGTTCTCGTCGATGAAACGTTTGATGAGGCATTTCTGGTCCGGGCGGCAGCTCTTCAGGAGCGAGGATGCGGCGAAAAGCGTAATGAGCCCTTTGTGGATGTCGGCATTGTGGAACAACTGGCGGTTGAGGCAGTTGATGTCCATGCGTCCGTTCCATAAAATCCACCGGTATCCCTCCAGCAGAAAAGAAACCAGAATGTCGAGTTGCCGGTCGCTCAGCTTTAAGGAAGTGCCGGCGAAGAGTTCGGCGTAGAAACTCATGTTGTTCAGAAAAGCAAGCCCATAGTTACCGAACTGTTGCTGTGGTCCGTGCTGGTGAAAGCTCCAGTCTTTTTGGATGCCTTCCGCCTGTCCAGCCACGATTTCCGAGCAGATCGTGTCGCGGGCCTGCTGCATGAGCTGTGCGTCGTTCTCCAGCAAAGCGCGTATCAGGACGTTTCCGGTCAGCCATACTTTGTTTTGTCCGGTCATGCCGAAGCGGGAGTTTTTCATGAGCCGGATAGCTTCCGACAGCTCGTCTTTCGTCATTTCTTCCCTGAAGAGCAGAAATGCGGGGCCGAAAGTCCGCGGAATGCCTATCTGGTTGTACCACCAGTTCAGGCATTGCGGCTTTTGGGTGAACCAGAAGTTCAGGGCACGGTGTATGGCTTGTCCGGTACGGGCATCCGGGTGGCCGAAGTGGTATTTGGCCAGCAGCAACGTGCGCTCGGCATGCTGTTTGGGTTCCCATCCCGAACGTTTTTTGTCCGCATAGTTGATGTCAGTCCACGACCCGTCGGCTTTCTGCTTCTTCAGAATCTGTTCCACCTCCGTTGTCCGGATGGGGTAGAGGTGTTCCAGTTCTACTACGCTTTGGTCGCTGACTTCCGTTTCGTGTTCCATGTGGCCCAGCAATTCAAAGTATTTCTGTTTGTCATCGTCGGCGCCGACGGTCATGCGGACATACCTTTCTGTCAGCAGTCCGATTTCTTTGTTTGTCTGGGCGTGGAATGTACAGGC
>CATXZX010000146.1 GCA_958404085.1 uncultured Prevotellaceae bacterium
TTCTCTCTTCTACTTCCCACTATAACCAACCTCGAAGAAACCGTTCTGGACGAAGCGATAATCGAGTGCTATAGAAGAAAGGGCATTACTCATGACAACGAGTCCATCTTCATCCCCGGAACAAGAAAGACCAAGCCTATGCCTATATTGGGAGACCTTTACGAAGTCCTTAGTGAGAAGCCGGAGGCTTGCAACCTCGCTACGATTATAAGAACCTTCGTTTCGGGGTCGGCACAGAGCTTTAATCAGCAGACCAATGTAGACCTTGACAACAAATATATCGTTATCGATATTTCCGAGTTGTCCGGCAAACTGCTCCCAGTTGGCATGTTCATTGCATTGGACTTTGTATGGGATAAAGTCATGGCGGACCGCACTCAGAAAAAAGCTATTTTTATCGATGAGGTCTGGAAATTGATTGGCGGAAGTTCGAATCAGTATGCGGCTGACTTTGTGCTGCAGATATTTAAAATAATACGAGGATATGGCGGCGCCGCTATTACGGCTACCCAGGACTTGCACGATTTTTTTACGCTGCAGGATGGTAAATTTGGTGCAGGTATAGTAAACAATGCGAAGACAAAACTCGTATTAGACCTGGAACCGGACGAAGCCGATTACGTCAAAAATGCATTCAAATTATCCGATACGGAAATCCGCAGGATACGCGGGTCGGAACGCGGCGAAGGGCTTATAATTTCAAACTCAAACAAGGTTACGGTCAAAATCATTCCAAGCCCACTTGAGCAGGAACTTATAACTACAGACCGTGCCGAAAACGAGGCTATTGCAAAGCGCAAAAAAGCAGAGTTTGAAGCACTGAAGCGTCAACGTGAACAGGCAGCTGCTGACCAGATGGAGTAGTACACATGTCGTTTTGCGCTAAGTGCATATAAAACCGAATAAATTATATTTAATAGTACATAAAACACATATAAACGCGATTTAGCAGACTATAAAACACTAATATTTGAATTGGATTGCAGATTATGGCTCGCGGCGGAAAATAATGGTATTATAGTCACTAAAACGGCAATGATTAAATATAATGTACACTAAAAAGAAGTGAAGCGCAATAATATGTACACTTATAAGGGAATAATGCTTGTGCTGCTGTGCGCAACGGTTTGCAGTATGTTATGCCGTAATAATACCGCGAGAAATGCGCTGAGTTGCAGAGAATATATACAGAAAGGACATTGAAAAACATGCGGAATCCATTGACGGAAAATGAAATGCATCTGCGTAGCTTGGTCGAAATGTTCGCTCCGTGTACCTGGGAGCAGTTTAAGGCTGCGGCAAAGAGAGCCCTTCCACAGCTTTCCGAAAGAGAGATACTCGAAGGAATGAAAACCCTCTATCAAGGTAAACAAGGGTTCTTCCTCAGTGATAACATTGTGCGTCTGTCGCCGTATGATGCACAAGCTGGCCCCGATTTTACAGCTGTCCGCAGCAGAGCTGTATGGACCGCGATCGCGTATTTGACCCCAGAAACATACCCGCATATGTACCGCATCTTTGACAGGGGCGCCGACCCTGTTTGTTACTATTCTTTTATGCACATCAGGCGTTTTTCTAATGATGACGGCACCGAAACAACGGTAAAAATCGACTACGATATCGTTAGCGTTAAGCAGGACGATGTGGCTTTGGCTAACCATTATGTATCGGTGGTATGCCGTGACAGATTCGCGGAGCACCGCCGCTTTGTATACTGTCTCTCGTCCTTTGAGGAAGCCGAAAAATACATAATGCCTCAGGGACACAAGTGTTACTTTGCCGTAGTTACGGGTAACGAGGTCAGCGATGACTTAGAGCCGCCGGTCGCTTTCTTCGAGTGGGGGCTTGAATCGTGATTTCGGAAGTAAAAAAGACGCTGGAATCCGCCCGTGCCGCCATGATATGTGCCGAGAAGCATATTGGAACGGCTATGCTGTGTGAAGGAACGGAGCAGGATAACATTTTGGCTGCATATGACAAAATGGAAACGGCGATACTGCTGCTGAGAGATGCGCTGTTGTATTATTTGCCCATTCATACAAACAACATTACGACTAATCACATGAATGCCGGGTTTCCTTCGTTCACAGTGTCTGCTCGGCGCACTTCATATGGTTTCAAATTCGATGCGCCATGCGTGCTTAAAAGGCGGAACAAGAGAGCCAGACATTTCTATCGCGCTGCATTCAGCGCAGCGATGAGACGTCTCATATCCGCAACTCCTTCTCTTGAAATCGAGCATATTACCAGAGCTATTATAGTGTTTGAACAGGCGTGTAAAGCCGGGCAAGCCGCAGGCGTAGATGCAGATAATATCGAGGTGAGTGCTATTGTAAACGTGCTCTGCGAATACTTCATTGTGGACGATAACCCTTTAAATTGTCAGATGATATTTACAGCACATATGGCAGAACAGAGCGGCTTGAGCATACATGTGATTGATGTAAACAGATGGAGCGAAGCACAAAAAATACTGCAAAAATTGCTGAACAAAGTTGACTGAACAACGCGCCTATTTTGTGGTATAATCCATACACAGTTATCCCTATTATTTTTGGGGCAGTTACCCCTCATATTTTTCTACGTGTTTCCCGCTTTTTTTATAAGGGATAACTGAACCCCCATGAAAGCCGATAAATCCGAGGACACCGCCAGAAAACGGCACCGCCGCCGCCCGGGCCATGGGAGGTAGCAGTTCCTTTTCGGCCTTGGCTGTACGGCCCTGGGGGTTGGGTTTAATCGGCGTGTGAGAGGAAGGTGCTTAGAGCCGTGAAAAAGCCAAAATACGGAACAAGACCAGACATAACGTTGCAGATAATGTTGATGGCGGGAGAACTCCCACGGTCTCTCTACCCCGTCATCCAATATCCATCAACGAACATAAGCACAATATACAACCTGTTCGGGCGTTTCGAGGGGTTGGTGAGGCTTTGGACGGATGAGAATAATCCCGGCGAAAAAGCCTGGAGGTTAGATGCGTCGAATCAGAACTTGGCTTTTATCGAAAAAGCATACGGCCGGGATTTGATAGAAGAGGCAATAAGTGCTACTTCGGGATTTAGTTATAAAAAGTGGGGGATACAGCGACGGCAGAGAACAGCTGAAACGATGTTTATGGCCCATCACGCAGGGTATCCCGTAGTGATGTATCGCGCAGCGGGAGAAAAGAGCTTGAGGGAAAAGGCCGGCGATATGTGGTTCAGCAGTCGTTTTATAAAGGGCGACTACGGCAATGGTGTTGCAAACATGAAATACTGGCGGTTCACAGGCATGATAACGCGAGCCGGCACCCCATACGTCCTCTACTCTACCGGTGATGCTCTTATGAAATGGTCAGCCGAATCCGAACTGCGATGCTCAAACGTTTTGATGAGGGCCGCGAAGCGGTACGACATACATTGCAGCGGGAATCCTAACGACAAAATAGACGACGCCATAGTGTTCGGGTATGGGGAGACAGATATCCCCTATAAGTATCTTACAGAGACGAAGAACCATACGCTGCTTACGCTGCGAAGCGGTCTTCGGTGCTACCGAAACCTATACTATGTTCCAATGAATGCTAACGGTATTCGACAGCTTCAAATTCAGCTGGAACCTGACTGGCGAATGGCGATGACCATGGGTTTTAAAAACCTGTCCGCTGTACATAGCCGTGAAGCCTGCGGTTACGATGCTGTCGATGCGGAGGGTCGCAAGGTTTTTTATTTCACGGATGGGAATCTTAATGCTTATGGACGATATATGAACCTTACTATCGACGATTCCGAAAGACACATTGTCGTCTGGTCATGGCAAGGTCCGCTCATGAATCGATTATTAGATAAGCGTAGCATACGCGTCACGATGATAGACATGGACCTATGGTCCGAGTTTTAAGACCGGAAAGAGGGACAGAGACAAACCGGGAGCGACAGCTGAATAACCCACTTCAAATCCACTCATCAGAGTGGATTTATTATATTCCTGCAACATAGGCTGCTTTGCTATGTCTCCCCTACCCCGCTCTTGCAGGAGAATTGTATTGAGAGGTGATTAAAGAATGGCAATAAACCCAATGCAAAGCGAAAAGGAAGCACGTAATGCATTGTTCAAAAAAATGTTGATGTGCGTAGGTGTCGGAATTGTGGCATTAGTTCTGGCGGGATATGTCGCTCAGTCAATGGGATACCTCATGTCTCTTGGAAACTCATGGAATCGTAAAGAGTTCACATTAAACCCGTTTAAGAGCCTCATATACTGTGTGAGCACGAAATACGGCTGGATATCAATAGCGTTGCTTATTTTTGTTGCAACGGCAGTCGTGGTATACCTACGTCACTACGACAAGTTCTATGGCAGAGATAATGACGCACGCGGATTTAAGCGCAGCAGTAAAGGCACATACGGTACGGCGTCGTTAATGGATAAGAACGATATCAAGAGGATTATGTGTGTAAAGCCCATAGAGGATACATACGGAACCATATTGGGGACTCTCGGAAAGAAGGAGATAGTCAGCGTACCGACAAATCAAAAAGGCATTCAACTGAACCCGCATGTCGCGGTATATGGCGCATCCGGCTCTGGCAAATCATGGTCCTTCGTCCGTCCACAGATATTCCAATGCGCGAAGCGTCGCGAGAGCATTATCGTAACCGACAGCAAAGGAGAAATGTATCGGGACACTTCTATTCTGCTGCGCAAGATGGGTTACAACGTCAAGGTGTTCAATCTGGTAAACCCCGACAACAGTGATGCGTGGAATTGCTTCGGAGATATGACGGGCACGGAGGATTACCTCTTTATGTGCCAGCAGTTGGCCGAAAGCGTAGTTAAAAATACGCAAGTCGGAGGCAAGCCGGGTCTGTTTGATGCGCAGATACAGTCACTGCTTACAAGCTTGGCCTTGTATGTGCTTCTGGATAGGAATAGAGCTCCCGAAGACAAGAGCCTTGGCGCTATCTACCGCCTGCTAACCAGTAAAACGTCAGAGGAGTTGGAGAATCTGGTCAACAGCGCTAACATCGAATGGCAGATAGAAAATAGAGGAGAAGAACATCCCTGCAGAGCTCCGTTCCAACCCTTTATCGAAGCATCGCCAAACGCGAAAGCTAACATAAAGAGTAGTCTTGGAAGTAAGCTTCAGCTGCTGCAGAACCCGCGCATAGATAACATAACCAAATACAATGAGATATCTCTTACTCGCCCAGGCAAGGAACCCTGCGCATATTTCGTACTGATGTCGGACCAAGACAACACAATGAACTTCCTAAGCGCATTATTCTTCAACTTTCTGTTCATCCGTCTGGTGCGATACGCAGATTCTACTCCAAACGGCATGTGTCAGGTCCCGGTCAACTTCATACTCGACGAATTCGTCAACATCGGACAGATACCGGATTTCACGAAGAAATTGAGTACGGTGCGCAGCCGTGGATTGAGCGTATCGTGTATCTTCCAGAACATATCACAGCTTGAAACTCAATACACCCAGGATGGCGCGGCTATCATTCTCGGCAACTGCGACACCCAACTGGTTTTAGGCGTATCGGCAGACCCCAAAACCGCCAAACTCGTGACTGACCTGTGCGGCACAATGACAGTAAACGTCAATTCTACGCGCTTCGCGCAGCATTCGATGCAGGTGGCTGAGATAATCCCTGCCTACCAGACTACAGAAGGACTCGGTAAGCGAGACGTATTTACCCCTGACGAGGTA